>JACMMM010000241.1 GCA_014379065.1 Saprospiraceae bacterium | reverse complement strand
TTGCCGACGGCGGGTAAATTGATCTTCCTCAACCCTAAAACGCGGGTAGACCGACCAGGCAAAATCAATTACGTCCTCCACATGATAATGCCGGGTGACTGTGCCGTTGCTATTGTCTTTTTCATTCACCAGACAGCCTGAGGCGCCCATTACAAACTTGCAGTCGGCGGTGATATGCACGTCGTAGACCCCAAAATCTGCATAAAACTCGGTGGTTCGGAAAAACTGGTGGCAGTTCCAGTCCCATTGTCCGGACTTGTTTTGTTCAAAAACACCCAATTGTGGGAACCAGTGGCAAAACAGGTAAAAATCCTTTCTGTACCCGGCGCGGGCGATGGTTTTGGGCACCTTGGCGCGCCATTTCAGATTGAAAACGCTCGTTTCGCCCGGCAGAATGGGTTTGTCGAGCGAGACTTCCATGACCGTTTGATCGTTGGTGTTGCCGTCGTCCAGTTGGATGTAGCGCATGTTGCGGCTCAAATCTGCGCCGCCATCGCGCTCAATTTTTTCAATGTCCAGCCAGCCCCATTCGTCTTGTGTGCGATTGGTAAAACCTTGCCCGAAAATACTCGGGGCACCTTTTAAAAAAGAGGATTCCGTGTTTTTGAAAGCATTGAAGTACAGATACATCCGCAGTTCGCGAATGGGCACGGGCGACTGATTGGTGAAGCGGATGGTTTGGGTGGCATCAATGGTTTTGCTGCCGTCATCTAATGTCACCTGAATATCATAATTCGCCGGGCGCTGGCTCAAGGGCTTCGGAAAGAAGGGATCGCACTGGGCAAAACCCATTTCGGAAAGGAAAAACAGGAAAAAAAGCAGTGAAAAACTGCGAAAACGGCTATCCATGCTGCTGTAAATTGATTGCCCACAAAGGAAGTGAGATTTGTGGCTTTTGTGGCAAATGCCTTTATTTAAAATCCAACGGCACCAACACCTTCAAGCTCAAATTCCTCCCCATATTGAACACCCCTTGCCGCCCTGTCGCGAGGTTTGTCGGGGCGTATTTCAAGCGACTTAAATGCGACTGGTATCCGCGATCCAACAGATTATCCGCAATCACATAGACCTTGCAAAACTCCTTGCCCTTTTTGCTGCTGACGCTGCCACCAAAACCAGCGTTTAACAGGAAATAACCCGGCGTAGCCGTCTCGGTTCCGAAGGCTGAGTAGTAATGGTTTTGGTCGAAAGTGTAACTTCCTTCCAGAAAAAAGAACCCATTGCGGATGTTTCGGCCCACTTTGTTGAAATCCCCGCGCAATTCCGAACGCAAACGCATGGCCGGGATGAAGGGCAAAAATCGCGTACTGTCTGGCTGACCCTGCTGAATTCCCTTTACCCACGACAAAGCGTTTTCAATGTGCAGCCAATCAAGCGGATGCGGGTGCAGGTCGAGGGTAATCTCGCCTCCAACAAGGTAGGCGTTGCCCTGCACAAATTTGAAGGTCGGTACAGGGTCGGCGGGGTCAATGATGCTATCGGAACCCGACGTGCTGAGCAATTTTTTTGCAAAAATGTAGTCGTCCATTTTGTTGTAGAACAAACTCAGTTCCGTCGTGACGTGATGGCTGTTGAAAATCAAGCCCAGGTCTGTTTGCAGACTATACTCGGGCTTCAATTTGGGGTCGCCAATTTCGTAACGAATGGTGCCTTCATGACGGCCATTCGAACCAGATTCGGAGATATTGGGCGCCCGGAAGCCGCGTGCCAGGTTGAGTTTGGCCGTGAAACGCTGGTCAAAATTGTAAGCTGCCCCGATGCTGCCCGTGACACCCGAATAATTGGTATTGAAGGCTGAGAATTTCACATTTTCAGTCGGCATTTCGGTCAATGCGCCCACGGTGTCGAGGTACAAAGCCCGGGCTTGCAGATTTCGGTGGTCATAGCGCAAACCGCCCGTCAGGTTGAGTTTGCCAAACTCCCGCTCCGCCAAGGCGTAGCCACCGACATCGAACAAGTTGTAAGCAGGTACCAGTGCTTCATCGCCTTTGTTGCGATTGGTTTGAGCCATTCCGTTTATGCCGATAGTGCTCCGCCATCCATGATTTTCTGGGAAAATGAGTTTTGTGTCATAATTCCAGGTATTCAATTGGAATTCCAGTTCTGCTGCCTGCTTGTCGAGCGGATTGCCGAATTCTTTTCGCGTATTTTGCTGAAAACCAAGGGAAAACTCAAGGTTGTATTTGCCAAAAAACAGGCTTGTTGTATTAGAAAGCCTTGCGTGGCCAATGTCCTGCTGGGGAATGTGCAATCCATATCCTTTCAAATCAGCTCCAAGGACGGGAATCTCCGCCACCGTCGAATCGTTCAATGCCACCAGTTGGATAAAGCGACCAAGGCTGTCACGCTCGCCTTCCACGAGCCCGATTTTTTGGTTGAATGTGCTGAAATTGAAGTGTGAATAGCCCCAGTTTTTGTTCCAGCCAACATAGCCGTTCAGGTTGCGTTCCTGAAAACCGGAATTCCACACCCGGCCATCGTAGCGATTTTGGTAATTGGCGGCCTCCTTCGCACTGCCGCGCAGCAACCAATTGAGGCCGCCGATATTGCCTGCATTGGAAAGCGAGGTGGCAAGCAGGTCGTTGTTGGTCTGATAATTCAAAACGGCAGAGCCTGCTATTTTGCCATTGGGTAAAGGATTGGGTGTCAGGAAGTTAACGACTCCGGCAAGCGCATCAGAACCATAGATGAGGCTCCCGGGACCTTTCAGCACTTCCACACGATCCACTGAAAATTCATCAATCTCAATGCCATGTTCGTCGCCCCATTGCTGTCCTTCCTGACGAAGGCCGTTGTAAAGCGTGATGATGCGATTGTACCCCAGTCCTCGGATGACGGGCTTGGAAATGCCAGCGCCCGTGGTGATTTGCGACAATCCGGGCTTTTTGGCAATGGCATCAATCAGATTGGTAGAAGTCACTCTAGTGAGTGAAAGGTTGTCTATGGTAGCCACTGCTATGGGATGTTTGCGCAATTCCGTGGCGTGTGTGGTGCCCGTGACGACCACTTCGCTGATTTCCGTTACAGCATCTTTGAGCCGGAAATTTAGTTTGGTGTCGCCGTTTACGGGCACGCGTTCTGTTTGGGTCTGATAACCCACATAGCGGACCTCCACCAGGAAATTGCCTACGGGGAGATTTTTCAATTGAAATTGGCCAAATTCGTCTGTAGCGGCACTCCTTTTGAGATCTGTCAAGACAACCGTGACCCCGACCAGCGGATCGCCAGTGGCTTGATCTGTAATGGTTCCGCTAAAGTTGTTTTGGGCAAAAATGGGGATTGCAAGCAGCGAAAAGGCTGCAAGAATATATTTTCTCATGCGATGAGGATGATTGAATAACCAGAATAGAAAAGCCAGAAAGCAGCAGCCAATGCTACACAAGCCTCCAGCAATTGAGTTAGTAGGCGTCCCAGAGGGACGGAATCTTGGTAAAAGAAAACTCAAGCACAAGGTGGCCCTCTGCGCATAGTGGAATCGCAGGCTTTTTTAGAAAAAGCAGGCGCTAAATAGAAAACGGGCGATTCCGATTCGGGAAGTTTAGGAAGAAGGGCAGGAAATACTGGAAGCGAAAAAGAGTCAGAGGCCGAAACCACAAAAGCGCAAAGCGAGCAATTTTCACTGGCCCAGCGTTCGTCGTGGATGTGCGTGCCCTGTTGGTCATGTGCGAGTTCGCAAACAGGGTGTTCGGACGGGTTGTGGTGGTGTAGCACAAGCACGTGCACCGTTTTCAGCGACCAGAAGGCCGTGAAAAGGAGCATCAATGCCCATGCGCAGACGCGCCGATATGACCAGTTTTGCTGCAAAAAATAATCTTTCTAGGGCAAAATTAAATTGGAATCAGAAATGATTCTTTTGAAATGGATAAAGCAAGCGAAATTAATGTCCAATGTCAATCAAACGCTTCCCAGTTTTCGCCCAGTTCGCTGGGATGCCAAAACAAGCGCTTAAAATCCACCACACAATCATTTTCAACACTAACACCCTCACTTTCAAGCAATTCCTGCATGAGCGTTGGCGTCGCGAAGTGATGCCGTCCGCTCAATTCGCCTTTCCTGTTCACCACACGGTGCGCAGGCACACCATCCATGTGGTGGCAGTTGTTCAATGCCCAACCGACCATGCGCGAAGAGCCCAGCGCGATAAAATCGGCGATGGCGCCGTAGTTGGTGACGCGGCCACGGGGCACCTGACGCACCACGGCGTAGACGAGATCGTAGTAGGTGGGTTGTTCTTTCATAATTCCAGGTCATTAATCGTCATTAGGTCATTAGTCGTCATTGGGGTCATTTTTAAAAATTTAATGATCAATGACGATTAATGACCTAATGACGACTAATGACCCCAATGACCTAAGTTCTATTTACCAATTCTACATATTCCTCCCAGCCCAGCGTTTCGGGTCGTTTTTCAAAATACGGGTCGCTCATCAGTAAGTCGTTGTCAAAGAATGGCTTGAGCGTGTTGCGCAGCATTTTTCGGCGCTGGCCAAAGGCTGTTTTCACGATGGTTTTGAAGCGTTTTTCGTCGCAACCCAATGTGAAGTTTTCTTTGCGGGTAAGCCGAATGACGGCAGAGACCACTTTAGGCGGCGGGTTGAAAGCACTGGCTTCCACCGTAAAGAGATACTCTGTTTGGTAAAATGCCTGGGCCAAAACACTAGTGATACCATAAACTCTTGAACCCGGCTTGGAAACAATGCGATCTGCCACTTCTTTCTGGAACATCCCGACCATTTCAGGGACTTGGTTGCGCCAATCCAAGAGTCGGAAAAGGATTTGGGAAGAGATGTTGTACGGGTAGTTTCCGATGAGGCAAAATTGTTTTTCCCCAAAGTAAGCGGGCGCATCAAAATCGAGGAAGTCTTTGGGAATCAGGTGCTTTTGAGCGAAAGCTGGAAATTTTTTCCCCAAATATTCCACCATATCGCGGTCGGCCTCCACGGCAAAAGTTTCATATTCCTTGTGGCCGAGCAGGTATTTGGTCAACATGCCCATGCCGGGGCCGACTTCGAGGACAAGGCCAATTTGTTCCGCTTGCAACAGGCCATTGGCGATGCGCTCGGCGATGTTTTCGTCTTTCAGGAAATGCTGGCCGAATGATTTTTTTGCGTGCATGATAAGAACCATAAAGAATAAAACAGAAACCAAGCCACCCCAATCGCATTTTCAATCGTACATTCTATGAGGAACGACGCGAACGCCATGACTTGAAATGTCAGGAACAGGGAGTTTTTGCGACCCGCATAAACTAGCCAAAAGAACGCCATGAGACTGATTATCAGGCCAAAAAGTCCTGTGCTGGCCATGATAAACAGGAACTGATTGTGTGGCAGCCGGGTCTCTTGAGAGTAACTGGGAAACAACGCTGCGGTGATGCGCTTTGTCTCGCTGAGCAAGTCGCCGGCACCAGTGCCGAGGATGGGGTTTTGTTGCCACAAACGCCAGCCGGACTGAAGGGATATCCAGCGCACGGCATCGGAGTAGAGATGTCCATCGTCATGCGTATTGAAGCGCTCCCAGTCGTATTTCATGTAGGCAATGCGCATTTTCAGGCTCGGGACGGTCTCGCTGGCGATCCACAATCCTCCCACGAGCACGCTGAGCGCGGCAAATCCTGCCAACCATTTTTTGCTCAGCCAAACATACCTAATCAAGGCAAAAAACAAGGCAGCGTACAATGAGAACAAACCACTGCGCACAGATAGCACATGAATAAAAACAAACAAAAACACTACCCCTGCAGCCAAGGCTTTCCGCTCCCAAGGTCGCCACAGCCAGAAGCCTTGCTGCCACAGCCACCCGCCCGAAATAATAGCGGTGGCCAACACAAGGCTAAATCGAACGTGAGAACGTGGCACCGGCACCGGATTTCCCCGCCCAAGCCCTTCAATGATGGTATCAAAATGCAATAAAAAATTGATCCCGACCGCAATGCACATACCCGCCATGAACCACACCAAAAGATAAAGCACTGATTTCCATTGCTTTTCCGATAGGGTAGGGAGGTTGGCAAAAGCCCAAGGGAGCACCAGAAACGGCAACCGCGTCTGCACTAGCCGCAGCCAGTAGGCTTTATCGTCAGACCAAAAAAAACTAAGAGCCGGGGCAAGTAGCAGTAGTGTCAACACAGCAAGTTCGCGACGTTGGAAGAATCGAACAAATGAAACTTTCAATACCTCCCACCACGTTTGCGGCAAACGCAGGGAGGCTTGCAGGGTTTGTGCCGTATGCCACCAAGCCGCAAACACCAGAAACCACATGCTGACGGAAAGCAGGAAAGGCGACAGCACCATGCTTACTATGAGCAAATTGGCCGACCAAAAAGCTAGTCCAGAGGGCGTGGAAATTGGTTTTAGAATATTGACTCTCAAATTTTTATAGGGAAGGTTTGAATGGAACATTCTTTTTTGCTGCCCGAACCCTCTACTCATCCGATGACTCTGAGTCATCGGATGAGTAGAGGGTTCGGGCAGCAAAAAAGAATTGGCAGGCGATTTCTTCCCGCGCAAAGATAGTTGGCTCTTTAGCGTTTTTTCGGTCGTCTAAACTTTCTACCTCGTCAACTTTTCATCAGCGTTCGATGTGGTCTTCCTACATTTGTCGCAGTTTAGTCCCCACCCACCTGACACATGAGGCACATTGCTACTTTCCTCTTCTTATCGGCTGCTTTTGTTTCGTGTAATAACGAACCTCGACCCAGCACCGACGATCCTGCGCTTTTCCGGGAAAAGCCTGCTCCGGCCACTACGGTTTCCGAGCCGCTACCCTTGCCCAAATCAGGCGCAGGAAATTTTGAGAGCCTGGTGGCAGATTTTGAGGATAAGGATCGGGGAATTTGGCAAAAACCCGAATTGGTTATTTCTTTTCTCGGCGATATCAAAGACGAAACCGTGGCAGATATCGGTGCCGGAACGGGCTATTTTACTTTCCGATTGGTGCCAAAAGCAAAAAAGGTGATCGGTATTGACATTGATCCGCGATTTATCAATTTCCTCGACAGTGTCAAAGTGCGGCTTCCTGCCGTGTACCGCGACCGTTTCGAGAGCCGCCTTGCCAAGTTCGACGATCCGCTCCTCCAGCCGGAAGAAGCGGACAATGTGGTGATCGTAAACACTTATGGTTACATCGAAAATCGCGTTCAATACCTCAAAACGCTCAGCAAAGGCATTGCCCCGGGGGGCCAATTACTGATCATTGATTTTAAGAAAAACAACTTGCCGGTGGGGCCTCCTGACGAGTACAAGGTATCGCTCGCCCAAGTGGAGCGCGAACTAACTGCTGCAGGCTTCAAGGTTACAAAAATTGACAAAGATGTGCTGGATTACCAGTACATTATTCTTGCTATCAAACCTAACTAACTTTCTCACGCTTACCTGTCGAAGCCTTTTTATCTGCCATTGCATTTTTATCTGCCATAGTTTTAACGGAGCAGAAGCGAAGGTAGGGACGCTGGCGGGACGCTCACGACCTCTTAGCTCAATGCGCGGATCTTTCAAAATTTTTACGTGGCTTGGTATACCGGTTTTTTTGCACTGGACTTTCGGCCTAATTTTCCTTTATATCCTTTGGCATGCCCAAAGTGAGGGCCTTGGCGCCGTTCAAACCGTATGGCTGACGGGGCTTTTTATGTCCTTGTTCCTTTGTGTTTTGCTTCATGAGTACGGACATGCCATTGCTGCCCGTCGTTATGGCGTGAAAACCCGCGACATCGTTTTGATGCCCATCGGGGGGGTAGCGCGGCTGGAACGCATGCCCGAAAAACCTTTTCACGAATTTGTAGTGGCCATTGCTGGCCCAGCAGTGAATGTGGTCATTGCGACCTTGCTGCTTGTGGTGTTAAGTTTTACCGTCGAAGAAGGCGGTTTTGGCGAAATGCTAATCTCCGCCATTCAGACCAGGGATATTGGACAAGAAATTGCAACTGAATCGGGGTATCTAATGTCTCCGGTGGTTCACTTTTTCATTTATTTGGCTTTCACCAATGTAGTGTTGGTCATTTTCAATATGATTCCGGCCTTTCCCATGGATGGGGGACGGGTTTTTCGGGCTTTGCTTTCCATGTGGCTGGGGCGGCCCCGCGCCACCAAAATTGCGGCATGGCTGGGCCAAGCCATCGCGCTAATATTGGTAGCTGGAGGTCTTTGGACCAGCGACTTTATGCTCAGTATTTTGGGCGTATTCGTGATATACGCAGCACGTGCCGAGAACGACAATGTGCAGACCGAAGACCTGCTTTCTCGGTACAAAGCCCGCGAAGTGCTGCGGCCTCATTTTACCCATTTGCGTTCCAACGATTGGATGCTCACGGCCATCGAAACCCTGCGTCACGGACTTGAACGCCATTTTCTGGTTTTTGACGTGAATGACCGCCTGGTAGGCATGTTGGAAGAAGATGACATCGTTCGCGCCATGCGAAAACCCGATGTGACCACCGAAATTAGCCAATATACCCAACGCGCCGAAGTGGTCGGTTTGGAGGACTCGCTGGTGAAAGTCAGTGGTTTAATCCGTCAACGTGGCTACGGCATTGTGGCTGTGGCCGATGATTCGGGTGCACTGCTGGGAGTTATTGACGAGGCCGGGTTGGCTTATTTTGTGCGGATGGAGGAAAGCAAATAGGTTTAGAAAATTTTCCCCAAAATCAAATCTACCACTTCAATGCAGATGAGGGCAATGATAATCCATTCCAATTTGCTGCTCTCGCGGTGCAGATAAAGTTCGCGGAACACGGAAAGATTGTCTTCGATTACCTTAAAAGTGTATTCCACTTCCTTAAAACGGCTCTGAATCTCGAAAGTACGCGCTAACCCATGATGAATACGGTCGAGGTATTCGTCGTCCCAGGTTAGGTCGGGACTGTCGAAAATGAACAAGTTTTCAATGATTCGGTTTTTGCTGTTGAGCATCCGGCCAATAAACTTGATCATGTTGGAGCGACTGATGTGGATGGTGCCTTCGTTTTCCATTTGGTTGGTAAAAATGTGGATTTCGGCCAGCAGTTCCTCCACCCGTCGAGCATAGAAATCCATGGATACGGAATGTGCCACGTTCATCATGACAACTTTTGCAACATCTTCCGTGATGCGCGGACAACGGAGGCTGTCAAAACCAAAATGCAGGGGCTCGTTGGGGCCTAGCACAATTTCAAAATCGTCGCGGATTTTCTCCGCTAAGGGACGCAGGCACATGGCTTGAAGCAACGCGAGGTTTTTGCTCATATCGGTGTCGTCCATGTTTGCAAAAACTACTGCACCGTAGTCAAAAATATAGAAATAGCTGTCTTCGTCCACACGATAGAAGAGCTCAAAAGGGGTTTCTTGCAAAAGCGAACCGGCATAAGCCTCTTTTAACGCCTTTAACCGAATGCCTTCGGCAAGGTAAAATGCACTGATTTTCATAATTTTATTACCATAAGACATTATTCCGCTGCAATATCGCCCGAAAAGAATTAACACACTTGCAGAGCTGGCGCAGCGTTTTACTTTTGTGCTGAAAAAAAACTTCTTTCTCTTTTGAGCCCAGCTTTCTTCGTCGATCTTTCTGTTGGTTCAGTGTTGGCACTCGTGATGTTCGGCGTGGGCTTGTCACTCACTTTTGCCGATTTCATGCGCGTAGTACGGCATCCACGCGCCTTCTTTACCGCGCTTACGGTTCAGATGATTGCGTTGCCCACCATTGCGTTTATCATCACGCTGCTGCTGCCCATCCCGGCAGAGGTAAAAGTAGGTTTTATCATCCTTGCGGCCAGCCCGGGAGGCGCCACTTCAGGGTTTCTTACCTACCTCTGGCGGGGAAATGTTGCACTTTCGCTTTCACTGACAGCGGTCAACAGTGTCCTTACCCTGTTTTCCATCCCGATTGTGGTCAATATGGGCTTGAGTATCTTCCTCAGCAAATCCTCTGACCTGCACCTGCCTTTTTGGGACACGGTGGGCCACATCTTTTTTATCACCATTATCCCCGCTTTTCTCGGGATTTTGCTCCGAAAGATGCGACCTGTCTTTGCCGAACGCATCAGTAAGCCGGCAAAATATGTCATGTTGGGTCTGCTTGCCATTGTCTTTGCTGTCAAACTTTTTGGAAGCGAGAGCGTGGGTGGCACTGGGCTAAACGGGCACGATATTCTGCTCATATTACCAGTTGGTTTGTTGCAAAATGCTGCGTGTTTGTTTGCGGGCTATTTTGCCCTGTGGTATATGAAGATGCCCCATGCCTCTAGGCTTACGGCAGCGATGGAGAGTGGGGTGCAAAACACTACCCTCGCCTTCCTCATCGCAGGCAATATGCTAGGCAATGCTGAAATGGTAAAACCCGCCCTGATTTATTCCATGTTTTCCTTCTGGACGGCCTGTGTTTTTGCTTGGACAGTAAATAAAATGGCCGGGAGGGATACTTCTTTAAGGCCCTGAGTTGGGGCGAAATCCAGTTCACTGAGTATCCGCGCGGCGAACAAAAACAGCCGACAGATTTCAGGGCACTGTGCTAATATTGCCCCATAAAAATTCAACCAGCATCGCCATGATCTTGCGCCTGTACCTAATTTGCTTGTTCCTGCTTCCCCTCGCTCGTTCCCTCAATGCCCAAAACCCCACTCCAGCCCCCGCCCAAACCGGAGCAATCCTCATCATGGGGGCAACGGCGCATTTGGGCAATGGCTCAATCATTGCCAACAGCGCCATTGGTTTTGAGGGCGGCAAACTGACCTTGGTGGCCGATGCGACCACCATTCGCATTGACCGCACAAAGTACGCCACCGTGTACGATGCCACCGGAAAACACGTCTATCCCGGCTTCATCGCGCCCCTCACTACGCTCGGTCTCGTCGAATTGGAAGCCGCCCGTGCCACCGTGGATTTTGCCGACCTTGGTCAATACAATCCTAATCTCCGCTCTTTAGTGGCCTACAATACCGATTCCGAGGTGATCCCAACCATCCGCTCCAACGGTGTACTGCTCGCGCAGGTAACGCCACAAGGTGGCATCCTTTCTGGGGCTTCCTCAGTGGTGCAACTGGACGCTTGGAATTGGGAGGATGCTGCTTATCGCATAGATGAAGGCCAACACCTCAACTGGCCTCAAATGCGCACGTTTGGTGGCTTTGAGACGGGCAACCCCGAAATGAAGAAAAATGACCAGTACGATAAAGACGTGCAGGCGCTTCGCCGCTTTTTTGATGAAGCCCGCGCTTACGCCCAACAACCCGCGCCAGAAGTGAAAAACCTCAGATTTGAAGCGATGCGCGGCCTTTTTGATCAAAAAACTACCCTCTTTATCCATACAGACCATATCAAAACGATTCAGGAATCTGTGCTTTTCGCTGAAAGTTTTGGCATCCGAAAAGTGCTCACGGGTGTGAACGACGCTTGGCTGGCTGCCGATTTCCTGAAAGCACACAACGTACCCGTAATCTTAGGTAAAACGCAAAGCCTTCCCACCCGCGAAGACGAGGATGTGGATCAAACGTTCAAAACTGCGGCACTTTTGCAAGAAAAGGGCGTGTTGTTTGCTTTCTCAGATAACGGTTTTTGGCAGCAACGCAATCTGCAATTTCAAGCCGGGCAATCGGTGGGCTATGGCCTTCCAATGGAGGCGGCCATTAGTGCACTGACCCTGAATACCGCTAAAATATTAGAGATTGACAAGACTTGCGGATCGCTTGAAACAGGCAAAGACGCCACACTTTTTATCTGCGAAGGCGATGCGCTGGATATGCGCACTTGCCAAGTGACGGCAGCATTTATCCAAGGCCGCACGATCAATTTGGACAACAAGCACAAACAACTTTACCAACGGTTTGAGAAGAAATATCGTCAATAATTGTTGAGGGTTTAGAAGGATGAGCGTTTGGCTAAGCCGCAACATTTTCTAACCCCCAGCCCCTAACGTGGCTCATTCAATTGCATGGTTCGGTATTATAAACGGTGTCGCTGCTACGCGGCTAAATTTCCTTAAGTCAACGACATTGCCCTAAACCCTAAACATTCTAAACCCTCAACCCTATATGGATATTGAACAATTCCGCGAATACTGCCTAGCCAAAAAGGCCAGTTCAGAGGATTTTCCTTTTGGGCCAGAAACGCTTGTGCTGAAAGTTGGCGGGAAAATTTTTGCCCTAACAGGGCTTGACAGTGAGCAATTTACCGTCAATTTAAAATGTGACCCCGATCGAGCGGTGGAGCTACGAGAGCAATACCCGGAAATCCAGCCCGGATGGCACATGAACAAGAAACACTGGAATACCTTGGATTTTGAAGGCAGCCTGGATGGGCGAACGCTACGCGAATTGATTGACCATTCTTATGAGCTTGAGGCTAAATCTTTGAAGAAGGCAGAACGCGAGGCGTTGGGGTTGTAGCGCCCAAACCTCGTAGGTTTTTAAAAACCTACGAGGTTTATGAGTTCAGATGATCGCCAATCCCCATCAAAATCAATTCCTTATTCTTTGCCGCAAAAGCCGATTTAGCCGCCTCATGATCAATAGTGAGAAACCCAAACGTATCGAAATGGCAGCCAATGATACGGTTACATTGGATGAAATCGCTAGCGATCAGGGCGTCGTGATAGTCCATCGTGACATTGGAGCCAATGGGTAAAATCGCTATATCCAACTTAGGACAAGTCATCGGAATCAATTGCATATCCATAGTCAGGGCGGTGTCGCCAGCGAAATACAGCACACCATCTGCTGTGTCAAGCACAAAACCTGCGGGCGAGCCCGCGTACATACCTTCTGGCCAACTGCTGCTGTGTACCGCATTGACCATTTTCACCCGACCAAAATCAAATGTCCACCAGCCGCCTATGTTCATCGGGTGTGTTTTGAAGCCTTTTTGGCTGTAACGGTCATGGATTTCCCAAATACCGACGATTCGGACATTAGGATTGTTTTCAGCAATCGTTTCTAAATCAATACAATGATCAATGTGCCCATGGGAAAGGAGAATGTAGTCGCAACGAATAGCCTGAACATCCACGGCTTGTGCCAGTGGATTGCCCGTGACGAAAGGGTCGAACAGGATGCTTTTACCGCCAGCCTCGACCAAAAAGCAGGAATGACCGTAGTATGTGATTTTCATGCTGCAAAGTTAAAATAGGATGCCTCGAATTCTCGCCATTGTTCTCTTGTTATTAAGCACATTTCCTGCTTGCGCTTCCTTCCTACTCCCTCTGCTTCCTCTTGAAAAACGGAGACACCTCCTGTTTCCAAAAACTTTTAGGAAATTGCTCTAAACCTGGGAATCCTAGTTCGATATCACGGCCATCCTTTGGCATCCACACCGTTCCCAAAAGATAATCCCAAAGGCTGAGCGTTATGCCATAGTTTACGCCACGACTGCCTTCTGGCAATTCCTTTGAGTGATGCCAGATGTGCATTTGCGGGCTGTTGAGCAGGTAACGCAGTGGGCCCAGCGGCAGGTAAAAGTTGGCATGGTTGAGATGCCCAATGGTAATCGCAAACAAATGCACCAGAATAAAATCCTGAATACCAAACCCAATCATCGCCAACGGCAAATACTCGATAGTTCTGTAAACGATGTTCTCCATGAAATGGTAGCGCAGGTGCGCAGCAAAACCCATTTGAGTTACAGAGTGGTGTACCTTATGGAACCTCCACAGCCAAGGCACATAATGCAGCAGCCGATGTATATTCCATTGAATAAAATCGCGGATCAAAAACAGGGTCAGCAATTGTGTCCAATGTGGCCAAGAAGCCACGTTGACGGCAACCAGGTTACGGATACCAAAAACAGAAGCCAGAAAATCATTAAAAGCCTGAACAGCCACGTTCGATACGGCTGCGTAACCGATCAAGGAGAAAAGGAAGAAATTAAAAAACATATAGAACCCATCGAGCCAGAAATCCTGTCGCAAAGCAGGTTGGTTTTTCCGCCAGGGAAAGAGCAATTCGAGCGCAAAGACTGCCAATGAAATAGCGATGAGCCAATAGAAATAATTGCCCCAATGTGGGTGCAAAATTTCCTGCCACAAGTACGTTGCGTAGCCTCGAAAGCTATTCGCAAATAGGTCATTGTATTTTTCCATCGTGCCGGTGTTTCGTGGTGAGCAATAACCATCCTGTCAATAAGAAAAAAATCGAAATTCCCCAACGAACAGGAACATACAGGTCGGTTCGCGAATCAAATACCAGCATGAGGACGATGCTGGCAATTCCCAATATTACTTACTGGATTCTCGCCACCCATTTCTGACGTATCCACTTCCCAATGGTAGGATGGTTGGTTCGGCATCGCATCCGGTGATCGGCCCAAATTCCAGTTGCGACCGTCAACAACCCGACCGCGATAATGCTCGAAGGAATACCGAATGCATCCGCAATAATGCCCGTGAACAAAGCCCCTATGGCATAGCCCATATCCCGCCAAAAACGGAAAACACCAAGACTTTTTGCCCGGTCGAAAGGGTGCGTGTTTTCGGCAATCGAAGCCAGGAATGTAGGGTACACCATCGCAGTACCCCAGCCGAGCAGCACCAAAAGCAGGGCAAATGAGACAAAACTCCCTGCCATTGCCAAGCCCAGCAAGGCCAGTCCCTGTAATACCATTCCCCACAACAAAAGGTCTTTTTTGCAAACCGAATCGGACAGCCGTCCGCTGAACAACTGCCCGATGCCCCAAACCGCCGGGTACACCGCAGCCAACGTGCCGATTTCATGGAGTGAAAAACCTTTTTGAAGCAGAAAAATGGGGATTAGCCCCCAAATCATGCCATCATTCAGGTTGTTTACCAGCCCCGTCATGGTCACAGAACCGAGGTTTCGATGCCGCCAACTCGTGTCGTGAAAAATACTTGGCAATCGGGCAACTTTGCTCGTTGCTGCTTCTGCTGTCACATGGGCGTGGGTATCCTTCACCAGTAACCAAGTGGAGAAAAAACCGAGCACCGATAAAACCACGCCGAGATAGAACGGATAAGGCCGCAACCCATATTCACTTGCTATCCACCCGGTAGCGAAGGCGGCCAATGCAACGGCGAGGTATCCGGCAAATTCGTTCAAGCCCATTGCCAACCCTCGGTCGCGCTCGCCCGCGAGGTCTATTTTCATCACCACCGTGGCCGACCAGGCAAAACCCTGATGCGCACCGAGCAGTATGTTAGCTCCAATGACCCAGCCCCAGGTCGGTGCGAACATTAGTAAGAAAGGAACGGGCAACCCTAAGACCCAACCCAATAGCAACAGCCGCTTGCGCCCTAAACGATTCGTCAAGGCGCCCGTAAACAGGTTGGCAAATGCTTTCGTAATCCCAAACGCCACGATGAAGGACAATACCGCTGTCTTAGCGGCAATACCAAATTCGGCTTCGGCCAACTGCGGCAAGATGCTGCGCTCCATACCCACCATGCCGCCCACAAAGGCGTTGATGATGACCAAAAGCACAAACTGGGAGAGATTGGCGCGAAGGCCGAGTTGTATTTCTTTCACCCTGCAAAGGTGACCGCCTCGCAACGTGGCAATTCTTTACAAATGATAAGAAATCAGTGATGCGCCCGTATTCGGCTGAGGCTCACAGGTGTGATGCCAAGATAAGAGGCAATGAGTTTGAGCGGCACTCTTTTGAGGATGTCCGGCGAAGTTTGCAGCAAATCGCGGTATCGTTCTTCTGCACTGTGAAATTGCAAGCTTTCGAGGCGATTGACCGTTTCAACATATCCTGCCTCAAAGATTTTTCGGAACAATCGCTCAATGTCTGGAAAAGTATCGTAGAGCCGGAACAACTGGGTAGCATTGATGGCGACGACTTCCGATACTTCCAACATCTGTATCCCCTTTCGGGAAGGTTTGCCGCTGAAAAGGCTCTCTACCCGCGCAATGATTTGATTTTCAAGCGCAAAGCACTCCGTGACATCATTGTCGTCTTTGAAATAGTAGATACGCGCCATGCCTCTGTTGATAAAGTAAATAGTCCGGCAAGTGTGTCCAATGGGTTGCAAGTCGCGCCCTTTTTGAATGGTGTGTGCGGTACAGATTGCCAGAATAGCCGACTTTGCACCTTCAGTTAAGGTGTTGTATTGATCGAAGTATCGAAAAAGGCGTGTCATACTATAAATCAAGAATAATTCGCCCGAAAAATAGTGGTTTGGCGTGAAGTGGATATTCGTGGCAACTCATGCTTAGTTCTGAATTTGATATGCTTTTAATATCTCGCTCAAATCTTCCTGGATTTCCATCGGTTGCAAAGGCGGCACGTTTGCCCCGCCCGTATTGCCGACCGGGATATTGCCGACGAAGGATTTTACCCCGCCCACCAGCAAGCGGGGAATTTGTCCCAAAATTTCGCGCCCACTTTTGATATGAATGCCAAATAGCAGCATGCGCCAGTGTACGTAAGTGTGCTCGCGCGGCCATGCTTGTGCCAAAACATGGGCACGTTCGAGGTGATGCCAAGCTTGTGGCAGGTTTCGCTGCGCGAACGCGGTTTTGTAAAAATCCAGTTCACGGCGGTAGTGTACTTTTATGCCTGTCGGCATTTTCCAGTAGAGTTTCATTTGTACAAGGTATTTAAAACTGCATCCTCTGCACCCGTACCGCGTTCAAAATCGCCAGTAAGGCCACGCCCACATCGGCAAAAACGGCCTCCCACATCGTGGCCAGACCACCAGCACCAAGTCCTAGCACCATGGCTTTGACCACAAAAGCAAACCCGATATTTTGCCACACGATGCGCTTCGTGGCCCGACCAATCTCAATGGCCATTGGGATTTTGGAGGGTCGGTCGTCCTGAATCACGATGTCGGCAGTCTCAATGGTCGCGTCTGAGCCGAGACCACCCATGGCAATGCCCGCGTCGCTGAGCGCCACCACGGGTGCATCGTTCACGCCATCGCCCACGAAGGCAACGGACTCGCCTTGGGATTTTAATGCCTTGACTTTATTTACTTTGTCTTCTGGCAAAAGGTCGCCGAAAGCATTTTGGATGCCCAGTTTTTCGGCTACCAATTGCACAACCGCCGTTTTGTCGCCACTCAACATGGTGATTTGCACACCGAGTTTTTTCAATTTTTGGACGGCCGCCAGCGCGTCTTCTTTGATTTGGTCGGCGATGGTGATATGGCCGACAAAGTGACCATTTTCGGCAAAGGCAATTATCGTGTAAGGGATGCTGGCGAGTTCGCTTGGGAAGGCGATGCCGAACTTTTCCATGAGTTTGAAATTGCCGACCAATACGGGTTTGCCGTTCAAAAATGCCCGCAAGCCATGCCCGGCAACTTCTTCTATTTCAGTAAATTTCAATGAATTGTCCACTGGGCCTACATATTGATGTATGGCGGTTGCGACCGGGTGGGTGCTGTTGTTTTCCAGGGCATTTACCCATGCAAGTGTCGTTTTTTCATCAAAACCAGGGTTGATTTTTACTTCCTGGACTTTGAAAACGCCTTCCGTCACTGTGCCCGTTTTATCCATCACCACGTTTTTAACTGCCGCCATGATGTCCAAAAAGTTGGATCCTTTTACCAAAATACCGTGCCGGGATGCTGC
>JACMMM010000240.1 GCA_014379065.1 Saprospiraceae bacterium | reverse complement strand
CAATGGCGCTAACGGTGGCCTGTTGGATGCCGATCTGGACGCCGAGCAAGCCTGGGACATCACCACGGGCGGCCTCACGCCTGCGGGCGACACCATCGTGATCGCGGTCATTGACGGGGGGCTTGATGCCAGCCATCCCGACCTTTCGCCCAACCTCTGGCACAATTGGGCGGAAATCCCCAACAACGAAATAGACGATGACGACAACGGCTACACCGACGATTTCAGGGGCTGGAATGTTTTTGCGGAAAGTGACAATGTTGAGGGTAACTCGACGGCCCACGGAACGCCTGTGAGCGCCATTCTGGGCGCACGGGGCAACAACGGAATTGGCGTGACTGGGGTAAACTGGAACACCAAGATTATGTTTGTGGCAGCAGGCGGCCAGGAAGCATCCGTTTTAGCCGCTTTTGATTATGTTTTACAAGCCCGCCACCGCTACAATACTTCTTGGGGGGAAAAAGGCGCTTTTGTGGTGACCGTAAATTGCTCTTGGGGAATCAATTATGGCCAACCTTCCGATGCCCCGCTTTGGTGCGAGGCTTTTGACAAGTTGGGGGCTGCTGGCATTGTAAGTGTGGCCGCTACTGCCAATCTGCCCGTTAACGTAGACGAAGTAGGCGATCTGCCCACTGCCTGCCCCAGCAATTTCCTCATTGGGGTCACGAGCCTCAACAGCAGCGACCATAAGGCAGAAAATGCAGCCTGGGGCAAACAACATGTTGATCTCGGCGCTTATGGACAAGATGTGTTCACCGCTGCTGCTGCAAGTGGCTACGGCTACTTTTCCGGTACTTCATACGCTGCGCCGCAGGTGAGTGGCGCCATAGCGTTGCTTTATGCTGCCCCTTGTCCGAACCTCATTGCTTTGGCAAAAACCGACCCTGAGTCCGCTGCTTTGTGGGCAAAAAGCCTGATTCTGGAAAACGTAACGCCCAATCCGTCGCTCACAGGAAAAACCCTTACAGATGGCCGGCTCAACCTGTACAATGCTGTTAAAACCTACGAAAACCAGTGCAGCGATTGTCCAATGCCCTATGCACTAAAAACGGAAATGTTGACGGATACCTCTGTCATGCTGCTCTGGACTAAACCAGCGACTGCTATTAAAGTCAACCTTCGATGGCGCGTGCTGGGAACGGGCTCTTGGAACACTTGGCTGACTGTGCCCGACACGTTTTTTATGGCGGACTTATCGGACTGCACGTCTTACGTCATTGAACTGCAATCTGTTTGCGAAGGCGGCGTATTAAGCCCCTGGTCTCAGCCTTATATTTTCCAAACCAAAGGCTGTTGCACGGCTCCAAAACAGATTTGGTTGGAAACCATTACGAATGACGCGGTAGAAATTGCTTGGGATGCAAGTGCATCCACGAATGAATATCTACTGCGGATGCGCAGGGTAGGGGAGGCTGACTGGATCATTTTTGAGCCACATACAAGTTTTTGGGCATTTCACAATCTCGAGCCGTGTACTGATTACGAAGTACAGGTGCGAGCACGTTGCGAGAACTTGCTCACGGATTTTTCTCCGCTCTTTTGGTTCCAGACAAAAGGTTGCGGATCCTGTAATGAGGCAGATTATTGTACCGTAAAGGCCGAAGATGCAACCGAGGAATGGATCGCTTCGGTACAAATTGATACCTGGCTTCACGAGTCGGGAGATGGCGGGAATGGTTATCAGAACTTTGGCGTTGACCAACCTATATTTCCCCAATTGGTATCAGAAGACTCGGTGTTGGTGGTGATTTCTCCGGGGTTTTCAGGCGGTACGACCAAAGAATACTTCCGTGTTTTTGTAGATTTCAACCAAGACGGCGATTTCGATGACGACCATGAATTGGCCTTCGACCCAGGCTATGCTCTTGAAGGCGTTGCCCAAGGTTTTATTCCGGTACCTGCCCTAGCTATGCCCGGCATCACTAGGCTTCGGGTGATGATGAAATACACCCCGTCCAGCGATCCTCCGCCAAGCCCCTGTACTAATTTTGGGTTTGGTCAGGTGGAGGATTATTGTGTTGAATTACTATCGGACACTCTTAACACCTCCATCCCCGTGGAGGACACCGTTTGGTTGCTCCGCGCCTTTCCGCAACCGGCTAGGGATTGGGTCCTGCTGGAATTTCCTGAAAGTGTTTCAAGCAGCGAATGCGAGATCACAGTCGTGGATGTTACGGGCCGAACCCTATTGGACAACAGGGTGCCGATGCTCCGAAATGGCCGGGTTTATCTGGACATCCATGCATGGTATTCGGGTGTCTACGCCGTTCAGGCGCGATGCGGCGGCAAGGTGCTGCGGGGGAAATTGATAAAAGCGTGATTGGAAATAGTTTGAGACATTCCCAAACAAAGCGTAGTAATACGGGGTAAACAACCGTTGTTTTCACCTGATTTTCAAAAGAAATATATCAATTGCTTGGAGGGTTGAAAAAGGTAAGGGTACTTTTAGCGGCAGAAACAATGTAAGCTTAATCTGTTTAAATTTCTGAAGCATGAAACATCTCCTATTCCTTGCCCTTATTGTATTTCTGTTCTCCGGAATCTTTGCTTGTAGTGATTCAGGCACTCAAGCGCAAAAAGTCAATCAAAGCAAAAAGACTTCGGGTAAAATTTTGCCGCTTGAAGAAATAACCCCGGGAGCGGCAGATTCTGCCATTGGCCGTTGGCAAGAAAAGCGAGCGGTGATTAACAATTTTTTTGTTGGGATAGATGCTCCCCAAGACACCAGTTTTGTCGCAAAGGGATTTCATGTGCCGTTTGCCGATTTAGATAGTATACTGAAAATCGTCGGGGATACGTCGCAACTGTTCGCGATGTTGGCCATTCAATATGATTCTTCGACAACACCACCTACACCCTATATCTGCCTCATTTTACAGGCACCAGACAAAAACGATGTTATTCGATATTATGATTTTACGTTGCCTTGCCCGAGCAACTGCCCGAATTAGAATAAACAGTCCCGGTAATTATTGGAATCATGTGGGATAAAATTTGGAATCAGGTTTATGACCTTGCCACATTACCTGTACTGTGCTTGTTGCTTTCTTGTATTTTGTCTTTGATTTACTGGAAAAGGCTGCCTCTAGTTCTAAAGACCTTGGCCGTTTTTCTATTTTTTAATTTTTTGATCGAAATCGGGGCGCGTTTTGCTAGTATTATGTTCAGGCAAAATTTGCCACTGCTTCACCTCTATACTATTGGGGAGATCCTGCTATTAT
>JACMMM010000239.1 GCA_014379065.1 Saprospiraceae bacterium | reverse complement strand
TTAAATAAAAAGACAGCGCAGCACCCAGATCACTGGGCGCTGCGCTTTTTTGTTCTAAAACCAATGAAGGGTTTTTTGAACGGGGCCTTATTTTTTCAACACAATTGTTTTTACACTACAGGCGTCTCCGCTGCTCAAGCGCAGCATGTAAAAGCCGTCTGCTTGCTCCGTCAGGTTGATGGTTTCGTTGACGGTCTCTGTGGCCGTTATGGTACGAGCGAGTACCAATTGACCGTTGGCTGCGAATACTTCCAACTTGAGTTCCGAAGCATTGGCAAGATCGGCGCGGATGCTTAGTATGCCTGTGCTTGGGTTGGGCATCACGCTGAAGTCAATCTTGCTAGCTCCCGGTTGCGCACTGCTGAGGGTACTGCGACCAGTTTTCGCCGTGTGCTCATCCACAATCGTCTGAAGGGAAGGATCGGTTAAGTCTTCCGGCTCCGTGGGTTCTGTTTCATTTATACCCATCGAAGAAATGATCACTAAAATGTAATCCTCCACTTCTCCATAGATGTTGTTAACACAAGTCGTCAAAATCGGATCGTAGCTCATGGCGATACGCAAACGTTTTGGGCCGGGTAGCGCATCCGCAGGTATGGTGAAGGTAGCAGTTACCGATGCGAAACTGCCGTAGGTATTCATGATGGTCTCGCCTGCATCGTTGAAGTCGCCATCGTTGTTATAGTCAATCCATGCTTTCCAGTATTCCGGGTAAGCACCGCTCGTGAAGCCGGGCACAGCACCAAGATTGTAAATGGCGTTTTGCTTGCACTGTGTAATGAGGTAGGTATAATCTCCGTATCCATTGGGCGATTGCCCGGTGACGTTGAACACAGTGTTGAAGGTGACTCCCCCAATGTACTCGTAAGCCGTATTGTTGGACGTAGGGGTGCACGGTTTCGGCAGAACATTCACCGTGAAGTCTTCTACTTCGCCATAGGCGAACGTAGTGCAGGCTGTGGTAGCAGCTGCGGAAAACGACATGGCTACGCGCATTCGAGTGCTGCCGCTCAGCGCATTGGCAGGGATAAGAATCTGGTTTGTCGCTGCATTGGGCGTCACATTAGTGGCCACTACTTCGCTATCGCTGAAGCCTCCATCCTGGTTAAAGTCAATCCAGACCTTCCATGCTTCCGGATATACTGCAACCGAATAACCAGGGGTCATAGTCAGTTGGTAGTAATTGCCTTTGGTAACCGTGAAGGACCTGTTGGTGTGGTTAGCATAGCCGCCATTGTTGCCGCTGGTCACATTCACGCCATTCATTTCTACACTTGCTATATATTCGAAGCTGCTGTTGAGGCCGCGCGTCATACAGTAGAAAGAGAAATTCAGGCCGACCGCATACAAAGCATCTTGCACGGAGCGGTGTTCTGCGCTACCATTGCCATAGAGCACGATGGCTGCATATTGAGCAGCGGAATTGATGTTGGCATAGGTGGAAGTAGAGCCAAGCAGGTAGCGTTCCATATAATAGGCGATTTTACCAGCTTTGTGTATACCGATGCCCGCTACTCCAAAATTAAAGCCTAAATCGTTGGTGCCGCTGCCGCCGTCGGAAAGGAGATAGAACCAATGGTTGAGCACGCCACTGTTGGTATGTACGCCGCCAGCATCCCCCGTACCGCTATACCAGAATGTGCCCTGGTAAGTATCGGGCTGACCCAAAGCGTTCGGGTTGCTGAGGTCGCGTAGCGCGTAATTATCTAACTTGATTTCATCAGCAATACGCCAGTGGTTCTTTTCAGGCGCGGCGTATGCCTCTATGCAGGCGCCCCAGATGTCAGAAAAGGCTTCGTTGAGTGCTCCAGATTCATTTTGATAAACGAGGCCTGCAGTAGTTTCGCAGACGTTGTGAGCAAATTCGTGACCCACTACATCCAGCGAAACCAATGGGCGGTATCGAATGCCATCGCCATCGCCGAACCAGAGTTTCCCGCCACCTGCTTCAGCAACGTTGTAATGAGAACCGCAGTGGGCATACACGAGCGTGATGGCGCCTAGTCCGTTATAGCCATTGCGGTTGTGGATATCCTTGAAATAATCATGCGACCTAGAAGCTCCCCAGTGTGCGTCCAGAGCCACATCATCGCCAATAGCACCGTGTTCGGCCCAAGTCCAGTTATTGTCGTTCTCGTCAAAAAATGGGCTTGAGTTACTGACGTCCCATTGAGAATTCATGTTAGCCGTGTTGATCTTTCTGACATCATCGTACAAGAAGTACGACGTACCGGTGCCTGACGTTTCAAAAGAACGGTCGCCTGAGTAACGGGTCATACCATGGCCAAAGGCCAAAATACCTGCTGTCCCATCTTCCATTTTGCAGCTAGCCTCGTGCTCTCTATGGGCAGCATGGTCGTGTGTGTCAGCGCAGCCATCTGCTATCAGCTTCCTGTCTTTAAGCACTGCACCGTTAAGGCCGTTGACGTAGATTGCTTTCTTGTCTAATGGCTCTACCGACATGATGTCTACCCGGTAAGCCAAGTGAAAAGTAGATGCTGCTTCACGGCTGCCCGGCTGGCGCACGATCACCAGCTTGGTCACTGGCATTTCCGTGTGCATAGCATCTGATTCGGCCACTTGCCAAGTGTATTTCTTGGCGCCCATGTGGTGTGCAGCCAAATCAAGTGCTTTGCTTTTCTGTATAAAGGCTTGGGTAGGCGTTTGTTCTGGCGCACCAACGGCCTCTCCATTCATCATGAATACTTTGCCATTCCGCACATGAATGAGGAATTCAGCAAGATCAACCGGGATACCTGCGAAGAACTGCTGGTAGCGGTAGTGTGTGCTTCCGAGCTCGTCGGTTTCTTGGCTGACGAGTCGAAGTTCGTTGCGGCCTTCGATTTTGTTGCGCATTTTCAGTTCGGTCAAGGCCTCTTCCAGCGTGGGGGCGTTGGCTTGGGTTGGGAAGAAGGCATGCATCAAGTTGCCTTGTGCATCTATCTGGTCTTCGGCATTTCGGAATTTGGGGTTGACCTGTGCATTTGCCTGTAGGGCGAAAAGGAAGCCCAAGGCGAAGAAAAGGGTGATGGGGAGCATTAAGTTTTTCATAATTTCAAATGGTTGAATTTTTTGGAACAAATGTGAAAGGGTGTAAATGGTTAAAATTGTTGAGATTGCTAAAAAGGCACTCGGGTGGCTGTTCAAAGGAGGTGCACTCCCCTGTGAATCTTGCTTTTTGAAGTGCTTTATTAGTGTGATTGATGGTACAAAGGTGGCCCTATCGCAGTGGCTCCGGCAATCCCCAAAAAGGGTGACACGTCGTCAAGTTGTTTTAAAAGAAGGGGACAACTTTAAAAGGGGGACAAAATGGAGACAAGGTCGTACCGGAGTTAAAATTTTTTTCCAAATTGATAGCCGAGTGCAAGCCAGATTGGCCAGGGGTCAAAAAGCTTGTCATAAACCTTGAACTCCGACTTTTCTTTTACCAAGTGCGCTCCTATGCCAATAAATAAGTGTCTCGATTTTCCTAAAGAGATAAACAGCGCAGGTTCGAATGCAAAGCTTTGAAAATTTTTTCTAAATCTGGGAGCATTATAAGGATCGCCATTACGGATATGCTCACCGTCGCCCCAATATCTGGATCCCCTTATGATCAAGAACATATCGTCACTGAGGGCAAAATTCATATAACCGCTCAGGCGAAAAGCATCTACATGGGTTCTCCTAACTGCCTCAGACAACCCCAAAGAAAAAGGATGCACATCGTGTCGCCCATAGCCGAAAGTGATCATGCCCAATAATTTGTTTCTCTTGCCAATTGCCCCCAATCCGACATCATAGATGTTTGACTTTGCGGAAAGAAATTGGGTTTGCAAAGAAAGATCGAAGACGATTTTGCTTTTCGTCACATATCCAAGGTTGAGGTTCAAACCATTGTTCGCTGCCGAAAAAGAACCTACGGCCTGATTTCCACCTTGCGGAATGGTAGGCATGGGCATGGGCGTAGTAGCGCATCCAAACACAAAAAGCGTACTCGTTAAAAGCAGAAGGGAAGATTTGGCATTCATCGTATTTAATTTTGAATTAATGATACATACTGAACGCCGTCAAATCTGCGACGCTGTGCGTTGTGCTATGGGGATTGGCGCTTTGATTAAAATTAGCAAAAAACAAGAGCCACCCCGATAAGGAGTGGCCCTTTGAAATAATTGCGATAAACATGAAAACCGATAAATCGGTTTCTTAAAGCGAAACTGTCGAACGGGGTTGTGTCAAAAGTAAAATCATCACTTCTTGTATAATATTGAGCTCCGCCGTTGTTGTTGGCGAGGACGCCAACAACGGCAGAGGTCTCGATATACCATTGATTATCAAGCGATCTATTTGGGGTTGCCGTTGTTGGCGTCCTCGCCAACAACAACGGCGGAGCTCAATCACAGAAGAAATTGATGGTGCTAAGGCTTTAGACACAACCTCTGAATTAACGCCCCGCCTTCATCAACATTTTGGACGAAGTGCCGCGCTCACTTACCAAGCGCACGAGCAACATTCCGTCAGGAAAATCAGCCAATTCAATCTCTATTTGGCGGACGCCAGACCCTACGTGCAGTTGGCGCAGCAAACGACCGGCCGGGTCATACACTTCGACTTGCAGTTCGCCTTCTGTGGCTTCGTTCAGCATCACCGAAGCCAATTGGCTGGCCGGGTTGGGTTGCAGACTCCAATCGGCTTGGCTCAAAGGCTCGCCCACAGAAACAACTTGCACCAATTGGCAAACGGATTGGCCTGAACAGCCGTTCACATCTGTCACTATCACAGCATATTGGCCCGTAACCGTTGGGGTAAAACTGCTACCCGTCGCACCAGCAATGGGCTGGTTGGTGGCGCAATTAATCCATTGGTATTGTACGTTGGTTGCTTGTGCAATCAAAGTGCCGCCTTGGAGTGTGACGTTGGTGTTCAACAAATTCACCAAGAGGCTCAAGGTCACAGTGGAATCGCAACCATTGATATTAATGAACACTTCGCTGTAATTGCCCGGATCTGTGATCCACTGGCCGTGGAAGAAGACCGAATCGCCTTCACAAATAAATATTTCAAAGGTAAAACCACTTTGCGGCAAAACTGTGAGTTGAAGCACAACCGTTGAGTCGCAACCTGTAGCCGAAGCAAGTTCTGCCGTATATGTGCCACTTGTGGTCAGCGTTTGACCGTCAAAAAGATACGTTTCACCCGCGCAAACCGTTGCCGAGGTATTGGTAGCCGGTATGATCGGGAAAATCGTCAGGAACAGCGTTTCCACCGAGTCGCAGCCATTGGCGCCAGCACCTGGGAAGTTAAAAGTATAGGTCCCGCTCTGGGTCAGCACTTGGCTATGATACACGAAAGGGCCGCCTTCGCACACCACCGCAGCAAGGCCGCTTTGTGCCAATGGCAAGACGGTCAATTGAAGCGTCACGATAGAATCGCAGCCGTTGGCAGCCGAATAGGTTGCCGTATAAGTTCCTGCTTGTGTGAGTGCTGCTCCATTAAAAGGATACTCCTCACCTGCGCAAATGCTCGCACTGCTCGAAGTTTGTGCGATGGGCAGCACGGTCAAATTAAGCAAAACAGTGCTGTCGCAACCATTCTCACTTGTCAAAACAGCGGCGTAATTACCCGATTGGCCCAACGAAAGCCCATTGAAAATATAGGGTTGATTGGCACATGTGGTAACGTCCAAAGAAGTGCTTTGCACTGGTAATACAGTAAGCGTAAGCACAGCAATAGAATCGCAGCCGTTCAAGCCAGTAAGCGTATCGCTGTAAATACCTGCATCCGTTAGCAAATCGCCGTTGAACGAATAGGTTTCCCCCGCGCAAATGCTCGCGTCGGTCGTGCTTTGGCTAAGCGGAAGTACCACCAGTATTACGGTCAAAAACGAATCACAACCACCAACGGCTGTAAGCGTGTCGCCGTAAACGCCTTCTGTATCCAACATTTGTCCATTGAAATCATACACCTCGCCTGCACAAATGGTTGCTTCCAGATTGGTCATGAATTCTGTTACAAAATTCAATTCTAAGATCGTGGTGCTGTCGCAGCCGTTCGCACCCAAGTCTACTACAGTGTAGATCCCGGAATCGGTAAGCGTTTGGCCGTTAAATTCATACGTAAGTCCCACGCAAAGCGCCACGGCAAGGCTGGTGCTCGCCAAGGGCAATACCGTCAGGTGGAGCGTTACGAGGGAATCACAACCGTTGGCGGCATCGAAGGCGAAATCATAATCGCCTTCCACGGTAAGTGTTTCACCATTGTAATCATATCCATCGCCGTCGCAGATGGTCTCGATAAGAAGCGTGTGTGGAACAGGGAGCACCGTAAGGTGGATAAAGACTGTTGAGTCGCAATTATTCTCGCCCTGGAATATGTACTCATAAGTGCCTTGGGCAGTTAGATTCAATCCGAAATAGGGATAGCTTTCACCTTGACAGATGGTCGCATCAATATTGGTTGTTTGGGTAGGCAATACGGTCAAAACCAAAGTCACGGTGCTGTCGCAACCATTGGCGCCCGCCAATACGGACGTGTAAGTGCCTGCATCGGTAAGGGCTTGTCCATTGAATGAATAGGTAGTACCGTCGCATATGGAGGCTTCCACGTTGGAACTCTGGGTAGGCAATACTTCCAAATGAAGCGTCACAGTGCTATCGCAGGCATTTGTACCCGCAAAAGTGGCGGTGTAGGTACCCGCGTCGACAATCAGCACACCGTCAAATGCATAAGAATCTCCAGCGCAGATAGCGATGTTCAAAGTTGATTCGAGTACAGGAAGCACCGTCAGCTTCAGCGTAACCGTGCTGTCGCAGCCATTGGCCGCAGCGAGCACTTGGCTGTAGGTGCCCGAAGCATCCAGCATTTCGCCATTAAAATTATAGGTTTCGCCATTGCAAACGGTCACAGCCAGTTGGCTGGCTGAAAGCGGAAGTACGCTCAAAATCAAGGTGACAATAGAATCACAGCCATTTGAAGCAGTATTAACCTGTTCGTAAACCCCTTCATCGCTCAAGATTTCTCCGTTGAAATCGTAAGTTTTGCCTGCGCAAATGCTGGCTTGGATACTTGTATTCGGCACGGGCAACACGTTCAGGGTCAGCGTTACCGTGGAATCGCAGCCGTTTGCGCCGGTCAGCACAAATTGGTACAAGCCCGGTTCCGTGAGCGGGGTGCCATGGTACGTGTAAGTTTCTCCATCGCAAATCGTGGCTTGCAAAGCACCCGTTTGTGTGGGCAATACGGTTAGCGTCAATGTCACCGTTGAGTCGCAGCCGCCAATAGCGGTGAATAGGTGGTCATAAGCCCCTGCATCTGTAAGTTGAAGCGATCCAAAGCTATACGTTTCGCCGATGCAGATGGTCGCTTCAGCACTGGTCTCGAAAAACGCTACCACTTCTAACTCAATGATTACCAGCGAGTCGCAGCCATTGGCAGCCGTGTAACCATAAACATAGCTATCACTTGTGGAGAGGGTATCACCTTCGAAAACATACGACGTGCCCTCACAAATCCCTATTTTGAAAGTTGTGTTTGGAATGGGCAAGATATTCAGCGTTAGGGTCACGATCGAATCGCAACCGCCGATGGCAGTGAGCGAATCCGTGTACACCCCAGCATCCGTTAGCAAATGGCCCCCAAAATCATAGGTTTCTCCATCACAAATTGAAATTTCGAGCGGGATTTCAAAAAAGGGCACCACATTTAATTGAAGTTGCACAATCGAGTCGCAGCCATGGATGGAACTCAGTATGACCGAATAAACCCCGGTTTCTTTTAGCGTATCTCCCTGAAAAATATAGGCCGTACCCGTACAGATGCCCGCTTTCAATTTGGTGATCACGGTTGGGAATACGGTAAGGTCCAGTTTCGCGATAGAATCACAGCCGTTCGAGCCGTGTAGTGTTGCCGAGTAAGTACCTGTCTGCGTGTACGTTTCTCCATTAAAGACATAGAATTCGCCTTGACAAATGGAAGCTGTTACATTTCCCTGCAAAAGTGGAAGCACACCTAAAATGAGCGTTACCGTCGAGTCGGAGCCATCAGAAGCCAGATAATGAGCTGTGTAGGTACCCGGTGTGTTGAGCAATTGCCCATCAAAAAGATACGTCTCATTGGCACAAATGGTGGCCGTAAGCGTGGTGTCGCCCGGGAAGGGAGCGCTGGAACTTGCCCACGCCGTGTTTGCCACGCCGATAAAAACCAGCACGGCAAATAACATGCGCAGCTGGTTGGCAAGCTTATGTACGTTTTGTGCGAGTGCCCGAAAGGGAGGAGTGTAATCAAAAATCATTGATTAAAATTTTAAGTATGAGTGAAACAATTGGAAAATAGAACCAATCCACAAACCCTGATGCTGGGTTGCGTATGTAGTTGTCAAATGAAAGTCTTGGAAAAGATGAGGAGTGAGCAATCTTTGATTTGCGGGGGAATTGCTCCAATGGATTGTTCGGGGGAATATGAGTCATCCTGAATTTTGGGGTGGTTCTGCCTTTTTTTGAAGGCATAAGGTGCGTAGCACCCTAAACGTCGGTAGAAATGCCAATCGGTGCGTAGAAAAGGTGCGTAGCACCGGAACTAATGCGCCTTGAGCGAGTCAAGTTTCGGTGCTACGCACCTCCAAAACACTTGAAACCCATCTTTCTACCGACGTTTTGGGTGCTACGCACCTATTCCGAAAATCCGCCATGAATCATGTTTAGACACTGGATATCAGGGGATTAAATAAGGATGTTGTTTTTATCAACGCATTACCGCGTAAAGATTGATCAAAATTATGGTTTCAATTAAGTTTTTATTCGCAAAACCAACATGCGCTCAGGCCGGCCTCAAGGTTGCAGCGCCTGCATCACTACCAATACCAGGAGCGCCTGTTGTTCCTCTGGCTCGAGGCCTCGGAGCAAGGTAAGCGCGCGCGGAATGGGGGATACCGCGCGGTCAACATTGGTAAGCATCGCGGCCTCGCCCTGACCCATCAGCACGGGCCATTGCCGAAGCTCGGAGTCAGCCTCCAATTTTGCCAGCATCCGGCTTTGTTTGCCCGAAGAGAGGAGCGCCCCATTGATGAAAACAGCATAAGGCTGGCCATCCTGCCAAACTTCAGTTTCTTTTCCTTTTTGCCGGAAAATGAATTCCTTGTCGTTCGATTGCGCCACGATCACCGCGGTTTTGCCACTTTTTTGCCCGGCAAATAGCAGCACGGGCTCTTGGTAAATGGTGCTAATAACGCCTTCAAACACCGGGTCGCGCCAGCCGGTTTTTTTCAGCATTTTAGGCTTCAGAGAAAGATGTGAAAGGGTCTCGGCATTGCAAGGCACAAGCGGGTCGGGCATCCCGGTAGCGCGTAATTCATTCCGCTTTTTCAATCTAGCCCGGAGTTTGGCGAGCATTTCCTTCCAAGCCCTCGACTCAGGGTTAAAGGCGATGCTGCTAAATATATTGGCAATAAAATAAAAAACCCCGGTAATGAACAACCCAAGCATCAGGACCATGAAAAGCAAACGAAGAAGAGCGGCCATGTTTTTTTGGGGCAAAATAAGGAAAGAAAAATCAATTTATGGAGGAGCATTCCTGCCTGTCTAGGTTTTTATCCTACTTTTCCGCCATGAATTCATGGCAATGTCTTTTCAGTGGAACAGTAGTCGCCGCGCTGCTAAGTTTTGTGTTTTGGCAACAAGGTCGCAGGTCGCTCTCGCTGTTTTCACTTTTTGTGGCAGCCTTTCTACTGCGCTTTTGCATCTGTTCCCTTGATACATTCTTGCATGGTTGGGATGAACGCTTTCACGCGCTGGTAGCAAAGAACATGATGTCGCACCCTTTCAGGCCCATGCTTCGTGCTACACTGGACTTGCCAAATTTTGACAAGGACTGGGCACATTGCCACATTTGGCTACACAAACAGCCCTTGTTCCTTTGGCAAATGGCTTTGAGCATGAAATTATTTGGTTTACATGAGTGGGCCTTGCGCTTACCGAGTGTACTCATGAGTGCGCTGATGGTATTCCCAATCTATCGGATGGGGACTATTATGTTCAGCAAGGACACAGGGTATTATGCGGCACTCTTGTGGACTTTCGCTTATTACCAAATAGAACTCACCGCAGGCACTTTTGGCATGGACCACAACGATGTGGCGTTTTCTTTCTATGTGGGTTGTAGCGCATGGGCGTTTTTTGAACACACGGTTTCCGAAAAACAAACATTGCGATGGGCTTTGTTGGCAGGGCTTTTTTCGGGCTGTGCTATTTTATGCAAATGGCTTACAGGAGGATTGGTATTTGGAGGCTGGCTGGCATGGTTACTGGCTTCGAGTGATTGGAAGGATCTACGCAACTATCGCCTTATATTATGGGCGTTTGGAGTCACATTGCTGGTAACATTGCCCTGGCAGATATATGCTTCTTGGACGTTTCCTAAAGAATACGCCTTTGAAATGGACTACAATTTCAAGCATATTTGGAAGGTAATGGAAGGGCACAAAGGGCCTTGGAACTTTTATTTTGAACTTCTGGACGATCATTTTAGCCCTAAACTTTGGCTCGCGGTACCCCTTGGACTTGTAGCCGTTTTTTGGGGGCGTCCATTTCCTCCGCATCGCTTGCGCTTGCCGTTCGCCGTGATGGTTTTGCTGCCTTATTTCTTTTTTTCGTTTGTGGCCAAGACAAAAATGAATGCGTACACCTTTTGCATAGCCCCCCTGGTTTATGTGGCAATGGGTGTTTTTGTACAAAAATTCTTGAGCAGTTTTGGTACTATACGTCGCCCATGGATACCTGCGCTGCTGGTACTATATGCCTTGGTTGTCGCCGCTCTGCGCCCTAATTTGTTATACACCCACCATGTTTTGCGCGAAAACTCTTCCATCTTGCCCGCGTCCCAATTTCAGATCAAACATCGAAACGTCCAGATTTACAAAGAACTGGATCAACTCGTACCTGAAGGCTATGTGGTGCTTAATGGCTATGAATGGGAGGAAATTGATGCTCTGTTCTACAGCAATCGGAACGTTTATGATGGCTGTCCAGATGAAACCACCTACCGCGAATTGAAACAGCGCGGGCTAAAATTCGCCGTTTTCAAAGATCGAGGAACTCAAATTCCCCCGTACATCAAAAACGATACGGAGGTCCTTGTCATTGACAGGATATTGAAGGGTTATTGAAATGAAGCAGAACTGAACTTTCAACTTTCCTACACCCAAAAAGATTCTTTCGCTACTTTTGCCGCCGTTTTTCAAACATGAATCATCCCGAATTTTGAGTTTAGTACGTCCCAGAGGGACGGAATCTTTGTAGAAATGTTGTTTTCGATGAATAAGCGTGCCGTAGGTACGCTATCT
>JACMMM010000238.1 GCA_014379065.1 Saprospiraceae bacterium | reverse complement strand
ATTGAAATTGTCGGACTTGATTTCGATGTACTGGCCGGGGAGGCCTTGTGCGATGAATTGACCTTCTAGGCCGTTGTAGGGGATGATGTTGGTCGTTCCCTGAAATGTGTAACGCTTTCCCGGAGCGAATTTAATTTTATGAATATCCCTACCACCATAAATGGCCCCATCGTCGAGGAATTCCAAGTCATAAATAAAGTAGTCCGTTCCATTATTCTCCGAGCTAAACGAGCCTTCCTTTTCAAAGCGTAATTTGTTGTTGACCCTACCATTACCAAAATAGGCTCTCGGACCTTTAAATGTAACATCATAAAACTCCGTAAGCCAAGCAGGAGCAAAAAGTTGTAAATAAACGCCAGACTCGAAAATAATTTCGGATGTGCCTGCATCAAAATTGCCAAATTGATAACTGAAAGCACCTTCTGCTGCCCAAACTGGGGTAGGATAAAACCTCATTTTGGAGCTTCCTAAAAAGAGTTTGGCTGTAGGGCTACTGATATAACCAGGTACTGTATAGTAGGGAGCTGCACCCCACCAGATTCTACCGACCCCAATAGTGTGATTGTTTGAGCGAAGCGTCCCGTAATAATGATAAACGTCGACATCTTTAATCGTTTCAAAATCATCCATCAACGTCCACTCTCCAGTAGGACTCCAGAAATAGGTAGTATAATACTTATTGCCTGCACTGGTGATCGTAGCAGGTTGACTGGCACGGAAATAAGTGGCCCCAATCTCGTAATTCATTCCAGCAGACAAAGTTAAATTGCCAAAAAGATATAAATTTATGTTTCCTCCTATCAATTTGGTCCCGTTTCCAACCCCGGTCCAATCCATGTCTTTACAATGTGCATATCGTTGACTAATTGTCACCATGTTAGTTGCATTGAGACCCGATGCTCCGTCGAAAAATACGTTGTCCAATGGCGTAGGTGGACATTCACCTCCTCCCCCTCCTGATGAGAGCGACCAATGGGCTGAACTATTCCAATCGCCATCTCCCCCAACCCAGTATAATAAACGAGCAGGTGAGTTGATAACTGACCAACCCGTTGTTGTTCCAATGCCAACACCATTCACTGCCGAGTAAGTCGCTCCTGTGCTCAAGTCGGCAGTGATGTTGTCCAGCACAACGTAGTTGATGGTAAGCGCTCCCCCACCTTCTTTCCTGATCTCAGATGTTTTATCCGGCAAGCCAGAAGTGAGCGTGACGTATTTTTCACAATCACTGGTGGTATTAAATGCCCCTCCGCTCGTGATGGTTTGGACAGAGCCATTTTGCAGCGTATATCCATTACCGCCAGTCAGAGTTACAATGTCAAAGGTTTGATTGCCATTGATTTCCCCATCGTCTTTCATCTCCATTTCATGAATCAGCCTGTTTGGCGAACTATTCGCCACGATCCCGTAGGTTCCATCATAGGTCAGTTTGTTTAGGATACCACCATAAAATGTACCTGAAAAGTTGTTGACAAAACTGACATCCCAGAAATCATGCGGACGATTATCTGCCGTCACCGTAACACCCCCTGGGCCTTCGGATTTGATATGAGATTTCACTGGATGAAATTTTCCAGCCTCGTATGCTGCGACAAAAGTGACATTCCCAGAAATAGTAACCGTTGAACTGCTTCCTCCGATTTCACCCAACCAAAGTTTGGCCCCGTGATCCACAAAATTGTTGTTCAGGTCTTTGTTCCCTTGCCAACCATTGTTCACTCCAAGATCAATGGAATTGCCTAACGTTTTTATCGTACCTCTCAGGTGGTAAACATCGTTATAGTAAGGTGCTCCGTTGCTATAAGAAAAAGCATCCAAAAAACTTAACTCCCCCGTCCCCTCAAAGAATAATAAGTCTTTGAAAATTTGCCCTGCGCTCAGGAGCGTACAAGTGCCAATTGTCCTGAACCGCGTAGTACCCAGAAAATCCTGCACCATGTCGGGTGAGTACTTCAAGGAACCATAGATCAATTGGTCGCTGGTAAAGGCTCCATTATACACAGAGTGAAAAGTTGGTTTCCCTGTGACTGCCGTCCAATCCATGTCGTTGCAGGCGAGGTAAGAGGCATCTGCAAGAGTGTTGATGTATTCTACATCCGAAGGATTGGGTGAAAAACCTGAATTGGCTGTAAAGAAGACGTTTGTAGCAGCATTGGGAGTACAATTACAATCACCGACTGTACCAAGCGGGTCAGTTGTCCAGTGGCATGGATCATCCCAATCACCAGCGCCGCCCACCCAGTAGAGGTCCATGGCACCGTGCGGATCGACGAAAATCCAGCCGGTGTTGTTGCCCAGATCCACGCCGTCGTTGTTAATCAGCGCATTGTCGCCCTCTGCGTGTACGTCTTCCAGTATCACGCAGCCCACAGTAATATCATTGCCGGAGTCATTGACAAACCTCACTGCCGTGCCATATTGCCACGATCTAATGGTAATGAACTCCGAACAGGTACCCGCACCCATGGCTGTGAATGTGCCACCAGAAACGATGGTTTGCTTCATATTTGGATAGTCAGCACTCACCTGACCAATAGTGTATGTCTGCCCAGCGGTGAAAGTCAGCGCGTCAAAGTTGTTTGCATTGTCAATTCGTGCACCTTTTTCAAAAATGACATTGTGATGCAAAGGTGTTTGGGGAATAGTAAAATTTGAGACCATAGCAGCAGGTCCATGAAACCGTACAGTTCCAGCCGAATTCACATATTGCAAACCTGCGATATAACTAGTATTGAATGCCTCCAAAGAGCCAATAGTAATAGCCGTTGGGCGATACCAGGCACCTTGCACCCCATTACCACTATAAAGCTCAATTTTTGAATTTGCGCCTTCAAATTGCGCCGGAGGATACCACAGATAAGCCCATCCATTCACCATTTTTAAGGTGGAGGTGCCAAGATGAAGAATACCATCATGTCCATAAAATGTACTGCCAACTGTGATGTCATGGTTCATGGTTTCAATCAACCCGCCCGTATGCTGAATATCACTATTACAAAAAAAATCGTCCATAAATTGCCATCCTCCGCCAGACCCTTCAAAATAAACAGCGGTCGAAAAATACACCCCATCGCTAAAAATCATACTTGTTCCACCTTCAGCGATAATATGCACTTGTCCCGAAAATGTCATGCTCATGTTCGCATCAAGCGTGATAGAGCCATAAATATCCAGATTGCCGCCACCGCCGCCCATCACCGTTCCAGCGGGCACAGCAGTCCAGTCCATATTCCGGCACTTCGGCACGGTGCTGCCCGCGTTCACGTTCACGGTGTACGCCGTGCCGCCGTTGGCACCAAAATACACGTCGTCGCCCGAGGTGGGTATGTTGGCATGGTAGTCGCCGGGGACTAAAGGCACCGGGATTTTCGCCCAGTGATTAGCAAAATCGCTCCAGTCGCCGTTGCCATTCACCCAATAATAATCGAGGGCAGCGAGGCGTGAAGCCGTAATCAGGAAAAAAAACAGGAAAAAAAGACGGCTACGCATAGCTACAGCAGTGCGGAGCACCACAAGGTCGGGGTACAAACTTTTCATGAGACAGTTATTAAGTGAAATTCTGATTAGGATTAAAAAGAAAGATGTCTTCAAATTTAGTTTCCTTGGGTCAGGCCAAAAGTCGCACACCTGCTCCGTATTTTTCAAAAAATTCCGGATTCGGTCGTAATGACGGGAGATTCGGCGGGATATTTCTGAAATCCGGTAATTCCACCTCCGATTTTTGCAGGACAAAACTGCGGAAATTTATTACTTTTACAGCCCATCCAACCCCCCATGGTAAAGAAGCCGCTTTTATTTGCCTTAATCCTGCTCTCCAGCCGCCTCTTGGCGCAACACGCCCTGGAGTTTGCACCCAGCTTCCGCAACTACTCTACCGACCAGGGATTGCCCCACAATTTGGTCTATGATATTTACCAGGATAAAACCGGGTATATATGGGTGGCTACCAATGAGGGCATAAGCCGCTTCAACGGATATGCTTTTGAGCAATTTCGAGACACCTTGTACACCAACGTAACCTCTGTGATGACCGGCGCGGTGACCGAAGACGAGCGCGGAAGACTCTGGTATGTTGACTTTCAGGCCCGCGTTTTTTACATCGAAAACGGTATTATACACCCCTATCCCTACAATTCGGTCATCGCAGCGCAAAAAGGGAAGACGGACTTTTTCCACGGTCTGATGCTCAAAGGCGCCGGGGAGGAAATCTGGCTTGTCAGCCACGCCAACGGCGGTGTGCTGCACCTTTGGGGCGCCGGGAAATACGAACATATACTCCAAGATTCCAACAATTTTCTGGTGTTTGAAAAAAACGGGAAAAGTCAACTGATTGCTCATTTTGACCCGCGCTTCAACACTAAAAAGGAGTACGCCATAACTTTTCATCAAGCGGAAAGTACCCGCTTCATTCGTTTGCCATTCGACCACCAAAAAAGGCTGGAAGGAGGTTATTCTTTGAACCGATTGAAAGACGACCGTTGGTGCTTATTTCATGCAGGTACTTTGTATTTGCTACAACATGGAGCATTGGTCTGGATGCGGCCCACAGATAAAGCTCCCTTGAGTATCTATGAAGAACCGGACGGGGCCTTGCTGGTCGGATATCAGCAAGGGGGATTGGCCAGATACCGTTCTTTGGATGACTTTCGGGCCGATAAAAAGGAAGGGGACTTTCTTTCTGGAATGACGGTTTCCAAGATCATTCGTGACCGGGAAGGCGGGTATTGGATAGGTACCCAACAGCAAGGGCTTTTTTATTGCCAGGCCTGGAATACTGGGAGCACGGTACAAATCCCCGCCTTGATGGGTCAAAATGTTGCCGCGCTGGCTTGGGATGGTCAAAACCGATTGTTTGCAGGTACTGAAACCGTACATCTATTCGAAGTGAATATCCGTGACAGGCAATGGAAAGAACTTATGCCGCTCGATGTCACTTTTTTACGCAGGCTGCATTTTGACCCTAAAAGCCAAACGCTCGGATTGGCCGGTCAACCTTCCATGTTCTACCAAAATGACCGTTGGGAAAAATTCCATATTTCCAAACCCGTCATGGGACAGCCTAGTCTATTACATAGTCAGGATTTATATCCTACTACCGGGCATCGAAGTTGGATTTCAGCAGCGGTAGGCTGTTTGTTCCGGTTTTCTTTGGACAAACCTTTTGTGGTCGAAGATGTGTCCAATGATAGACATCAATCTCCCATGCGCTTCTACACGCTGATAGAAGCCCCTGATGGCCGGGTGTGGGCCTCCCGGAACGATGGTCTTTTTGAATGGCGGAAAGGGAGCGGTGTCTTTCGCCCGGAGCTGGAACATCCAGCCTTCCTCCAGCCTTTTTTGGACATAGATGTTTTGCCCGACAGCAGTCTCGTCTTTTGCCCCAAAGGGCATGGGGTAGTCATCTGGAAACCAGGCAGTACAGAGGTAACCGTAATCGGGGCAAATGAAGGCCTGCCCTCTGGCAGAATACACGCTCTGCACGTAGAATCTGATGGGGTAATATGGGCCTGTACCCAAAAAGGGTTGTACAAACTCAGCCCCATTGGCCGTCGCCGTTACCGTTTGGACAAATTTACCGTCCAGCACGGCCTGCCTTCCAATACCGTAAACGATGTGCTCACCATAGGCGAGGACATCTGGATAGCCACCGCCAAAGGTTTTTTTTGCCTTCGGGATCGCCCCTCGGAAGTACCCGTGCCCGCACCACTTTTTGCAAAAATACTGGTCAACAATGTCCCTTATCCAACAGCCTCCTCGCTAAATCTACCTCACGATAGCGCCGATCTGGTGATAGAGTATTTGTCGCTTTATTATCGCAGCAATGGCGACATTCCCTATCGCTTTCGGCTGCAAAAGCCGGGCGACGACACCCTCTGGACTTTTACGAAACAGCGCCAGGTTTATTTTTCCAACCTGCCGCCCGAGGCTTACCGATTCGAGGTGCAGGCCCAGGACGATGATGGTCAATGGAGCCCCGTTTCTTCGCTTGCTTTTCGGATCCATCCACCCTGGTGGGCCACATGGTGGGCAATCAGCCTGTTTGTGATGGGCTTAGGCTTAGGCATTTATAGCTTGTATCGCTACCGAACGGGGCAAATCGTCCACGAAAGTCGCCTAAATGAAGAAATGCTCCGACTGGAGCGCTCGGCCCTGCAAGCCCAGATGAACCCGCATTTCATCTTCAACTGCCTTAATTCCATTCAAAATTTCATCCTGAAAAATGAATCGGACGCTGCGGTACTATATCTGGCCAAATTCGCCAAATTGGTGCGCAGCTCCCTGAACGCTTCGGTAGAGGGCGGCGTCCGTCTGGAAGAAGAAGTCAACATGCTCAACCATTACTTGAACTTGGAGCAATTGCGCTTTAAGGAAGCATTCGAGTACCTTATCTCGGTGGATCCGTTTCTAGACCAGGCGCATACGGTGCTGCCGCCGCTTATCGTGCAGCCTTTTGTGGAAAACGCTGTATTGCACGGGATGAAAGGTTTGAAAAAAGACGGGCTTATTCTTATAAAATTCTATCCAGAAAATGGATTTTTGTGTGTAGAAGTGCGAGACAATGGACTTGGTTTGCGCCAAGATGAATCGAAGGATGCAAAGGGGTCGTTAGGGGGCAAAATCACCCGAAGGCGCCTGGAATTACTCAATGATCAAAGTACGAAAGACGCGATTTCGATTGCATACAGCACACCCGAAAGCGGTACTGGAACCGCCGTGTTGATAAGGCTACCGCTCCGACTGGTAAACATGAGTCATCCCGGATTTTCGGAATAGGTGCGTAGCACCCAAAACGTCGGTAGTAGAGTAGGTTTCAAGTATTTTGGAGGTGCGTAGCACCGGAACGTGCACTCGTTTAAGCCGTGTTTGTTCCGGTGCTCCGCACCTTTTCTTCACACCGATTGGCATTCTACCGACGTTTAGGGTGCTACGCACCATTAAGATTCAAAAAAAGTTATGAACCACCCAAAATTCGGATGACTCATATTTATCTCCCCCTATTCCTGTCGAATCATTCTCCGCACCACACTCCCCAACGGTGTATCCAGACGATATGCCAACATACCCTTCGCGCTCAAATCCGCCTCCGAAAGCGTCTGCACATTTTCGCCTTTATCAAACGTAGCCGTCTTTTGGAACACGAGCATGCCCGTCACATCAAACACGGAAAGCGTAACTTCCATGGAGGATGGCAGGTAAAAACCGATACTGGTTTCCCTGGAAAAAGGATTGGGCTGGTTTTGGAAAAGTTGAGGCAGACTGGGGTTATTGTTTACTTCTGTACCATGAGCGGCTTGAGATCTTTCCAGGGATAAATTCTCGGCTACAGCGCCGCCACCTGTTGAAGCAAATGGATTGGGAAGACCAGAACACATCATGTTTGCTATGGCCTTTTGAATCATTAAACGCAGGGCATCGAGGACGGCTTGGCCATCAGGACTTGCCTTAATCCAGTCTTGCCCCGAACCATCACTATTGCCTAGACAGTCACCCAGCTTGTTAATCACTTGATCGAGTTTGACGGGTGGTCTCGACTTTTGCAAGGCATGATTCAGCGCATTGATAAAATTATTCATGTTCCCATTCCCGGTATCCACAATTTTCCCGGCAGCTACCCCCGCATTGAAAGCGGTGATTATTTCTGTGATGGAGACCGGCGGATACGCCAGAGTCACAAGACCGTCACAGTTCTCGTCTATGCTGTTACCACATATTTCTGGTGCGCTGGGGTGGATGGCAAGGTTGTTGTCATTGCAGTCACCGTTGCAGGTAGAGAAGCCGTCGCCGTCAGCGTCTTCGCATTCTTTTATTTTAAGGATCCAAAAACGACCATATCCAGATGCACCGACACCACCCACGTCGCCGTCATTGCTCCAGGAAAGACCGTTCATGGCAAGGCCGCCATCGTTGGTCAGCTCGAGGCTGGTGGCCCATTCGTGCTGGGTGCCTCCGTAGATTTCCTGCCAATCCAGTGCGAGCGGCGGGGTAGCACCAGGGTCAGTGAACTGGAAAACCCAATAGTTAAAGCCCGCCATACTGCTGCTGCCTTTGTCGAATTGGGTTTCGCCCGTGCAATACCATTTGCTCGGAGCGTTCGGTGATTGTCGGAGCGAGTAGGCATTGTCTTCGCCGCCTGGAAGATCAATCTCTTTTTGCCAAATCAGGTTGGCGTTTGCACCCAATTTCCATACCCACGCTGCCTGAGAAACCCACCTTGTCTTTCCGCAAAGCATATAGCCGCCGCCTGCAATGGGCTCGATGTTGTATCCAATGCCTAGATTGTAGGTTTGAAAGGAACCCGGCACAAGCGTACCGTCAGCAGTAAGTCTTGCAACATAGGCATCTGGGGTTCGCCCTCCCGTAATGAGAAATTCGCCGCTGGGCATTTCACATATAGAATACGCGTCGTCATAAGAGGAAGAAAAATCCAAGTTTTTCTGGGAACGGATGCTTCCATCTGGCCTGATTCGGAGGAAGTAAACATCGCCGTATACAACTGGTGGGCAATTGAGAAATTGGGTGCCCGTTGAGCCACAGATGACGAAATCGCCGTTGGCGCATGGCTTGATGATTCGAGCCCAATCGTTTCCGTTGCCTCCATAAGGACCCGCTGGGTCAGTTATAGCAACGGGAGGGGTTGCTCCCGAAATATCAATTTTGATCAAAAAAGGATCCTGAAGGTTCACCGGATCTAGGGTGAGGCCAAGGATAAAGATGTCGTTGCCGATTATATGTATGCAATTGTTCATGGCCCAACTGATACGCTGCTGGTGTGGTTGCCCCCAGATGTAAGACCAAAGCTCGTCGCCGTTGGCATTGAGCCGCTTGATGATGATGTCCTGTCCCGTAACCGGGAAAAAACCGTCACCGACCACGATGAGGTCACCGTTCGGCAGTTCGCGTATCATCCGGCCGTACCAGTCATTGAGCCCGGCAGGGTCGCTAAAGGTTTTGCTCATGACAATTTGTCGTTGGGCGGAGAGGGAAACAGATGCCAATAGCAGGCAGAGCAGCAGCAGGTGTAAGGGTCTCATAATGGAAAAGTAAGTTTAGAGGTGAGTTTAGTACGCATCGCGCAATAGTCTTCAAAACATCTCGCATGGTTTGAATAAAATGACATTCGGTCGGACTGACGGATTATCCGGCTGGATATTTCTGAAATTCGGTAAAGCAATTCCTAGAAAGATGTTTGTTACATTTGCCCCAACGCCATTTTGCACACTATGAAAAGCTCCCTCCTGCTTTTGGTCTTTATGTTGGCTTTTGTTGGCGCGCCTGCCCAACAATACCCACTACAGGTAGAGCCCGTATTCCGAAACTACAGCCAGGATGTGGGATTACCGGCCAATGCCGCTTACAGGATTCTTCAGGATAGCAAAGGCTATATTTGGGCCGCTACAAACCAAGGTGTTTGCCGTTTCAATGGCTACGAATTCGAGCAGTTTCCAGATACGCTGTACAGCAACTTCAACGCCGTGTTTGGAAAATCCATGACGCTGGACGAAAGCGGTCGCCTTTGGTTTGTCAATATCAATTGGAGGGTTTATTATGTTGAAAACGAGCGCGTTATTCCCTGGAAATACAACCCGCAGCTCAAGCCATTTAACAAGGACGGGAATATCCTGAACGGTATCCTTGTCAAAGGCCGTGGCGAAGAAGTGTGGTTCGGCACCTCGCATTCCGGGATCATCCATGCGGATCAAAACGGGCAAATGGACATTTTGCCTGGGCTGGAATCCTCCGACCGCGTTTTTTTTGAAAACAAGTACGGCGGCTTGGATAGCAAAAATAAAGGAACCAGCAGTGATCAATATCTGCAAAAACTGTCTCAAACTTTAAACTTTCAGGGTCAGAACATTGAAGTCCCTCTTTTCCCTTTTACCAAGGATTCGCTGACTAATAATAATTTCCTGTTTTCTTCCAGCAGTCATCTGCGCGAGGGGACTTGGTTGTTGAATGCCTTCAGCTCCTATTTCTATTTTGAAAACAATCAACTCGTTTGGCGTCGCAAAGCCCCAGGCAAGCCCATTATCTGGGCGATCCAGGATGCATCGGGTCGGATACTTACAGGTCATAATTTCGGAGGAGGTTTAAAGACGTACGCTTCTCGGGAAGACTTTCGCGACACCCGCCCGGCCTTTTCCGCCTTGCCAGGGCTTACTGTAACCTGTATCTTTCAAGACCGGGAAAGGGGATACTGGATCACTACGCAGGAACAGGGCGTTTTCTATTGCGCGTCCTTTGAAAGTGGAAGGCTGACTGGTTTGCCCGACCTGGATGACGTTATGGCAACCGATATTGTAGGAGATGACCAATCTACTATGTATGCCGGGTTTCGGAACGGAAAGATATTTGCGATAGATGTTCAAAAACTCATCGCAACCGATATTTCGCCGCCCGCCAATGAGTTTGTCAATGAACTTACTTTTGACAAAACTTCCAAAACCCTCGCGCTGGCGGGTGCCAAAAATGCTTTTTATAAAAATGGCCATTGGGAAACCATTGAATTTTTGGAAACGACAGCCGGTCAAAAAGCGCCTTGGCAAAGCAAGGATCTGGTGCCCGGCAATGACCAAGATGTCTGGATTTCAGTCTCCGGTATTGGGCTGGTGCAAGCCAATATCCGAACCAAAAAAGCGGAACGGAGCACCTTTGACATGCTGACTTCAAAGGGCACCAGACGGTATGTAAGCGCCCGGCAAGATCAATCCGGGCGTGTGTGGGCTTATAACATAGATGGGTTTGTGGAATGGGTCGGCGACCGGATAGATACCGTTTATAAGACCAATCCTATCTTCAAGCAGTACATCAAAGACATTGCACTGTTGCCGGATACCAGTCTGGTGCTTTGTCCTTTAGGGCATGGTTTGGCTTTCTGGAAACCCGGCCGCGCACTTATCGAAATAAAAGGTAAAAATGGCCTGCTTTCCGATTGGTTTACCACCCTTTATTACCATGCGCCCAACAGCAGTTTATGGGCTGGTTGCCGACGCGGGGTAAACAAAATCCGCTTCGATGGCCATGGCGGTTACAAGATTGAAACCTTTATCCTAGAGCATGGCCTACCCAACAATAGCGTCAGTGCATTCGCAGTCGCCGAAAATGATCTGTGGTGGGCCACCGAAAAAGGGCTTTACCGCACGCGCAACCGGCCCGATACCGTGGTCGTTCCGGCGCCAGTATTTCATGCGGTGTCGGTAAACAATGTGCCGTATTTCCCCACAGAAGCCCTCGTTTTGCCCCATGACAGCGCGGACATCACGATTGACCTCCTTTCCTTATATTTCCGTGGCAACGGGAAAACGCCGTTTGCTTATCGCCTACTGCATGGTTCGGGCGACACCAGCTGGCAACTTAAGGCAGGGAGGCGCATCAGTTTCCTCAACTTGCAGCCGGGCAAATACCGATTGGAAGTGAAAACTCAGGGCGATGCCAATGCCTGGAGCCCGGTTTCGACGCTGGATATTGTGATATGCCCACCATGGTGGGCCATCTGGTGGGCCCGAAGCCTGTTTGCACTTGGCTTGGGCTTGGGCGTTTACAGCTTGTACCGCTACCGAACCGGGCAAATTGTCCATGAAAGTCGCTTGAAAGAAGAAATGCTCCGCCTGGAACGCTCGGCCTTGCAGGCTCAAATGAGCCCCCATTTTATTTTCAACTGCCTCAATTCTATTCAAAATTTCATCCTAAAAAATGACTCGGATGCGGCAGTACTGTATCTGGCCAGATTCGCCAAATTGGTGCGGAGCTCCCTGAACGCGTCCGTGGAAGGCAGTGTCAGCCTAGAGGAGGAAATCAACATGCTCAACCATTATCTGACTTTGGAACAGTTGCGCTTTAAGCAGGCGTTCGAGTACCAAATCTCGGTTGATCCAATGCTGGATCGAGTGCATACCATGCTTCCGCCGCTTATCGTGCAGCCCTTTGTGGAAAATGCCGTTTTGCATGGCCTGAAGGATTTGCAAAAAGATGGGCTAATCCTTATAAAATTCTATCCCGATAACGGAATGTTGTGCGTTGAAGTGCGGGACAACGGCCTGGGCCTGGAACAAGAAAAATCGAAGACGGGGGATGTGTCCCTTGGCGGCAGCATCACCCGCAGGCGGCTGGAATTGCTCAACGCACAAAGTACAAATGACGAGATTTCAATTGCATACAGTACGCCAGAGGGTGGCACGGGAACCATTGTGTTGATTCGGCTACCGCTCCGACAAATCCCATCACTATGAAAATACACAACCCAAAAACGCTCATCATTGACGACGAACCCGATGCACGCGAAGTACTGCGCACTATGATTGGACGGTTCTGCCCACAGCTGGAAATTTGCGGAGAGGCGGATTCCGTCGTCGCTGCGCTGGAATCTATCCAGCGACAACGGCCCGAGCTCGTCTTTTTGGATGTTGACTTGCATCCCGGAACTGGCTTCGATATTTTGGACGCATTCCCCAACCCAGACTTTAAAACGGTATTTACCACGGCACACGACGACTTTGCCCTAAAAGCGTACAAATACCGGGCTTTCCACTATCTATTGAAACCCATTGATCCCCAGGATTTAATCCAAGTAACCAAGGAAATAAACAACGCTGTGACGTTCAAGCCGGAATACGAATTGCCCTCACTGAGCCGCACTCCGCAAGGAAAACTGCTGCTGCCTACGCTACAAGGGGTGATGCTGGTGCAAACGGACGAAATCAGTTATGCCTACGCTGATGAAAAATACACACAAGTAGTCCTTTCCTCTGGCGAAAAAATCTTTGTGAGCCATTCGTTGAAAGAGGTAGAATCCCTGCTGCCTGAAGGCGAATTCCTTCGCCCCCATCAGTCTTATGTTGTTCGCATAGAGGCTATTAGAAAAATACATAAGGGTTTGGGCAGTCTTTTGCTCTTGCTCAAGGACAAGACGGAAATCCCTGTTTCCCGGCGCAACAAGGATGCCGTGCTGCGGATTATGGGTATTGGGCAATGATCGCTACCAATATGTCGTCGCTACGCGACTGGAACTATCCAAAACTTACGTTGTTGTGAAGAGTCACCCAATGCGGTGACGTTAATCATACTCGTGGGCGTCCAAATCTATCCAACTTTGTATTAACAAAATACTTTGTCACTATGGAACTCTACATCGCTCCCGACAGAACAATTGCTGCGCTCCAATCCGAGTTTTCGGACGCTTTCCCAGGCCTGAAAATCGTTTTTTTCAGCAAGCCGCACGGCGCCTTTAAAGGCAGCGCGGCCAAGTTTCTGGTTCAGGAAAAAGAAATGCCGCTCAAGCAACTGTCGCCAACCATAAAGGATGGCCATATATTAATCGAGCCCCAAACGCCCGTTTGGCAATTAGAGCGGTTTTTTGAGGACGAATATGGCCTGCACGTTCAATTGTTCCGAAAATCGGGCAAGACCTGGCTCGAAACCTCCGTAACCGACGATCTCACCCTCGAACAACAACAGGCCAAAGCCGCCGCCAGCGAAAACATACATCAGGAGTTCGTTGAACCGATGGACTACCGAGAGCAAGATTGACAATTTTGGATTTACGATTTACGATTTTGGATTGTCACAATCTCAAGCCATAATTGGAACACGAATCGTGGCAATCGTAAATCCAAAATCGTAAATCGTAAATTATAAAAGTATGAAAACCATTCTCGTCCCAACCGACTTCTCCAAATGCGCCAACAACGCTATGAAGTACGCGCTCGAAATCGCAGAACCCAGCGGCCAATCCATCACGGTGCTGTATGTGGTATATCCCAACGAAGGGGTGGACAACAATATGTACGATGCCTTTTTCATAGATAATTATATTCAGGAGCGGCTGGATGCGATGAAAACCTGGGTCAAAAGGTTTACCCGAAGCCCGCATCTGAAAAATATACAGGTGACCATTGAGTGCAGGATCGGGTTTCCGGTCAGCACCATCACCCAAACGGCAACAGAACTCGGCGTTTCGCTTATTGTGATGGGCACCACAGGTGCCAGCGGCCTGCGGGGTGTGCTGCTGGGAAGTGTGGCCGGAGGCGTAATATCTGCCAGTAAAACACCTGTTTTTGTGGTGCCTGTAAAAGCCGTTTTCCGCAACACGGCCCGGTTTGCCTTTGCCACTGATTTCAAGTTGTCCGTAAGTAAGACATCCATGCAAGTCATGCGCGAAATGCTCTACCTCCAGCATACCGGATTGAATATCGTCCACGTAGTCAGTGAAGAGGGTAAAAAACCCGACCTTAGGGACGAACAAGCCCTGAGCGAAAAACTGGGCACGATCCCGCATAACTTCCACTACCTGCACGATAAAAACGTGGTTCATGCCATCCACAATTTTTTGGAATCTACCGATTGTAACGGATTGGTGGCAGTTGTCCACGAGCATTCGCTGTTGCACAAACTATTTGCAAAAAGCGTATCGCGATCTTTGGCACACCAAACCAAGGTGCCGATTTTGGTGCTGCATGATGTATAATCTACCTACCACACTTTTTCATATAGCCCGGCTTCAACCCATTTTGTTGAAGTCGGGCTTTTTTTTGCAAACTATTAAAGGATGCGTTGAACGATTGAAATTGATTTATAACCTTTCCCATTACTGCCGAGCCATTACAAAAAACAAATAATCTATGTTTGCGATAAAATCTTGAATACATAATTACCCAGCGCATGAAAAATCCAGTCGTCATTTGTTTCGGTGAAATACTATGGGACCTGCTCCCAACGGGCAAAATTGCCGGAGGCGCGCCGATGAACGTGGCCTATCAAACCAATAATTTAGGCATGCGTTCCAGAATGATAAGTCGAGTAGGATCAGATGATTTAGGCAGAGAATTACGGTCCTTTTTACAAGACAAGGGTGTTTCGACCGATTTGGTGCAAACTGACACCACGTTTCCAACGGGCATCGTCAACGTAAGTTTGGACGAAAAGGGCATTCCGAGTTACGAAATCGTGCAGCCTGCGGCTTGGGACCGCATCGAACTGACAGATGAAATGCTCGATGCCGTTGCGAATGCCAATGCGCTGGTTTTTGGAAGCCTTGCTTGCCGCGCTGACCACACCAAAATGACGCTGCTTCAATTGCTCGAAATCGCGCCGCTAAGGGTTTTTGACGTGAACTTGCGCGAACCTTATTACAGCCAAGTACTGTTGGAAGAGTTACTCCTAAAGGCCAGTCTAGTAAAGGTGAACGATATCGAACTCGCCATCTTGTCCAAATGGTACGGTATGGGAGGTGTTGAATCGGAGCAAATGGGAGCGCTGCAAAAGAAGTTTGGCTTCGACCGGATCATCGTGACAAAAGGCGAGCACGGCGCGGCGTGTTTGAGTAAGGCTGGTTATTGCAGCGTGCCCGGAGTGTCCGTGAAAGTGCAAGATACCATCGGCTCTGGGGATGCTTTTCTTTCAGGATTTTTAAGCCAGTTTTTTGCTGGCGCGAGCGATCAGGAATGTCTCCGATTCGCCAATGCGCTGGGAGCCTTGACGGCCACGAAAGCGGGAGGGACGCCCAATATTAGTCAGGAAGAAATTGAAGGATTTCTGAATAATGCACGTTTATAAAATTTCCTTTTCCCGTAGGGAATCCCTGTTTATAGATGATTACCCAAGCGTTTTAAGAACCCCGGCAGGGGTTTCCTGCTGGATTCTAGGCAACCCCTGCCGGGACTTGGAAAACACCCTATGAATTAGCAAACCTCGTAGGTTTTTGAAACCTACGAGGTTTGCAGCAATATCAAACACTGCTGCAAGCTCTCCCGCCAGTGCGGGATTTCTAGCCCAAACGCGGCCTTGATTTTGCTTTTGTCTAAAACACTGAATGGAGGTCGCCTGGCAGGCGTAGGATAATCTTTGGTTGCAATGGGATAAGCCCGGCAGGGGATTTTCTCAAGCTCAAAAATGGCCGCAGCAAAATCATACCAACTTGCCACACCCTCATTAGCGTAGTGCCAAATGCCCGCAATGGATTCCTTAGGCACTTCACCCGATTCTACTTTTTGGATGATGCTCAACACTGCGTCTGCCAGATCGGGCGCATAAGTTGGTGAGCCGATTTGGTCGGCCACCACCTTGAGTGTGGCGTGCTCACGACCTAGGCGAAGCATCGTTTTTACAAAATTTTGGCCAAAAGCCGAGTACACCCACGAGGTGCGGATGATCATGCTCAGCGGATGCGCACGCAATGCGGCCCGTTCGCCCGCAAGTTTGGTACGGGCGTACACGCCTTTCGGGCTAACGGGGTCAGTCTCGAGAAATGGTGTGTTCTGACGGTTGTGATACACATAATCTGTGCTGAAATGAACTAGAGGAATACCAAATTCGGCACAGGCTTCCGCGAGATTTTGGGTGCCTAACACGTTGACTTTCCGGGCCTTTTCGGGCTCGCTTTCGGCTTTGTCTACAGCGGTGTATGCGGCGCAATTGATCACCCACCTTAGTTTGTCATCCTGTAAGGACTGTAAGGATTGCCAAGACTTAATAAATGCCCGCACCGCCCGTCGGTCGCTCAAATCCAATTCCTGCGAACCCGCAAAAACGAAGACCTGCCCCGGCCAATGGGTTGCGGCCTGACGAAAACACTGGCCGAGTTGGCCGTTGGCACCTGTGACGAGGATCATGCCTGAGAAATTGGGAAATTGTGATATTAGGATATTTTTACCCGCCGAAGCTTCTCGCCGCCTCTTTCTCCTTCGTTAAAACTTCGGCGAATGAAAAGGCTAAGGCGAGTGAAAGCGAAGGAGGGGGCGTAACACGAGCAAAAGTAGTGCGGCGTGGTGCGAACTTTCGGAATGTTGGCAAACTTTGCGGCGAACATTAGTCATTCCGAATTTTGAGCCAACTGGCTTTGATTGATGATTGACGATATATGATTGTTGATTTTTGATGTAATGGACGATGTTATTATTGACGATGGCGGCACATCGGCCATTTTAAGTCCTATATTACATCAAAAATCAACAATCATATATCGTCAATCATCAATCAAACAAAATCATAGAATGCTCAAAAATCCGAGATGACTAATGTTCGCCCAGTCCATGTCCTTCAATCTCCCCATATCACCCCTCCAATTTATTCCCGAGCATCCCGGGAACAACCAAGGCATCTCGCTCTTTATCAAGCGCGACGAGCTGCTGCACCCCGAAATCCAGGGCAGCAAGGGTCGAAAATTAGCGGCTTTGTTCCCACGGATCAAGCAATCGCACCCCGATGGCGTGGTGACGTTTGGTGGGGCATTTTCCAACCATTTGCACGCTGTGGCCGTGGCGGGCAGGTTTTTTAGCATACCCACTGTGGGCATCTTGCGCGGCGAACACGTTGATTTACAAAACCCAACCCTACAATTTTGTCAGGAAAATGGAATGAAGTTGCGCCGTCTGCCTAAGGCGCAATATGACGCTTGTAAAAACCAAGGCGACCCACTTCTGAACAGTGAATTCCCGAGTTGTTACTTTCTGCCCGAAGGTGGCAATACGCCGGAGGCACTGGAGGCTTGTAAAGCTATTCCAGGGGAAATTGTCGCGCAGTTATCACACCAACACCCTGAACTTTCAAGCCAGCAACTATACTTCTGCGCCCCTGCTGGCACGGGTTGCACGGCGGCGGGCATCGTTGCGGGGCTCGCTGCTCCTGACAATCAAGTGATGGTTTTCCCGGTCAGCAACCATGGGATTGACTCGGAAAGCATCCTGCAGCTCTTGCACAACGCTGGTTTTCAAGACCCCGAGTTAAAAAAGCGCTTCAACATAATCCAAGGCTACACTTTTGGCGGATTTGCCAAATTCCACCCAGCGATCATGGATATTGTCCGTTCGTTTTTACAGCAAACCAACATCTTGCTCGATCCTATTTACACCGCCAAAATGCTCTTTGGCGTGTTTGATATGCTTGCAAAAGGCGCATTTGCGCCTGAGAGCACGGTCGTGGTATTGCACACAGGTGGATTGCAGGGATGGGAAGGGTTCAACGCTCGATATGGGATTGGTTCCAAATCTCTAAATGTTTTGATTGACGAGTGACGATTACATGATTGTTGAGTGTTGATGGATTGGAAATCAGGGCATTAGCCAAAAAATCCAGCCAAGTTTTTGTTTTAAAACACTTCGGTCCCTTTTGTGAGGGAACGGTAGGCCGTGACGTTTTTTTAAAAAAAGGCAGATCTCTCGAGAAAGCGGTCTGATATGAGTTAAAATCAAAACTTCAAAAAGTTTTAATTTTTTTTAAAAACCATTTCTTATTTCAAAACAAAATCTGTTAATTTTGGCGGGCAAAATGACAAAAGAAAAACTTTTGCACTGTGGAAAATTAACCTTCACTTAACCTGGCAAGTATTAAATGAGCCATTCAATATGCTCAAAAACTACTGCTCTATTTTTGCTAAAACGGTGCTTTTCAAGCTTTAACCGTTTTTAGTTAAGGCAATTCAGGGCATGTTGGTAACTGAAACACGATGTGGATAAAGTGGCTTGTTTCAGGGGTTTTCCACAATTACTCACGGGTTTCTCCACAGATCAGCGGCCACACGGATTGTTTCAAATAGAAATAACGGGGTGTAAAAAGTAGGTTTGCAGCCATTTTGTAGCCCGGAACTCCGTTCCGGGCCGTATCATCCCCGGAACAGAGTTCCGGGTTACATCATCGCCGGAACAGCGTTCCGGCATACACACAACATGAACGAATCGAGCAATAATCAACAAAGCGGCCAACAGGGCGGCAACGACCGCAAAGGCCGTCGAAATGCTCCCAACAACGAGAGCCTGTCGAACTTCGTGTTTGGCAAGGTGCAGCCACAAGCCGTGCCACTTGAAGAAGCCGTGCTCGGCGCGCTCATGCTCGACCGCGAAGCCCTGCCTATGGTGATGGACACCCTGCGCCCGGAGAGTTTCTACCTCGAAGCACACCAGCACATCTACCGCGCCGTCATCCGCTTGTTTGAACGCTCGAATCCGGTGGATTTGCTGACCGTAACCGAAGAATTGAAAAAAGCGGGCGAACTCGACAAAATCGGCGGCGGCTACTACCTCGTGGAACTCAGCAACCGCGTGGCCTCGGCAGCCAATATCGAGTACCACGCCCGCATCATCGCCCAAAAACACATCCAGCGCGAACTCATCGGCGTCAGCACCCGCACCATCCGCGATGCTTACGAAGACACCACCGACGTGTTCAATTTGCTCGACGAGGCCGAAAAAGGGCTTTTTGCCATCACGCAAAACAACCTCAGCCGTTCCTATGAGAGCATGGGCAGCCTCAGCGCCAAGGTGCTGAAACAGATCGAAGAACTTTCCAAAAAGGCAGACGGACTCACTGGGGTACCTACGGGTTTCACCGACCTCGACCGGCTTACCTCGGGCTGGCAGCCCTCGGATTTGATCATCATTGCAGCGAGGCCAGGCATGGGTAAGTGCCTCGGCAAAGGAACAAAAGTGTTGATGTACAATGGTTTGCTCCAAAACGTGGAAGATCTGAAACCCGGCGATCTGCTCATGGGCGACGACTCCACGCCCCGGTGCGTGTTATCCACGACTACAGGTCGTGAAATGATGTACTGGGTGCGCCAAAACAAAGGCATTGACTACCGGGTGAACGAAAGCCACATCCTTTCGCTCAAGCGCAGCCGGACAGAGTGGAAACATCAAAACGGCGATGTGCTGAACATCAGCGTGAAAGAATATCTGGGGCAGGCCGCCAAATTCAAAACCAACTACAAGGGTTATAAAACGGCGGTCGAGTTTGCCGAAAAGCCGCTCCCAGTTCACCCCTATTTCCTTGGGCTTTGGCTGGGCGACGGCACTTCGGACAATAGCAACATTTCGACCACCGATGAGGAGGTAGTGAGCTATCTGGAATCATACGCCGAAGATTTGGGCCTGCATTTGAAAAAGCACCAGCAAGGCCCTCAAAAATGTCCAATCTATTGTATTGCAAACGACCGGCAACATGCGATGGGGTATTCGCTGCACGGTATGTTGCGCGAATTGGGCGTACTGGGAAACAAACACATCCCGCAAGATTATTTGATCAATTCCACGGCAAAACGCCTCGAACTATTGGCCGGGTTGATTGACAGCGATGGTCATTATCTCGTGCAATCCAATGGTTTTGAGATTGCCCAGAAGAACGAAAGACTTGCGCGGGAGATCAAGTTTTTGTCCGATTCTTTGGGATTCAGAACCTCTTTAACCGCCAAAAAAGCGCAGATAACTTCCATCGGGTTTGAAAGCACAGTTTGGCGTTTACGCATATACGGCGACTTGGATAAAGTGCCTGTGCGCATTAAACGCAAACAACCCAACCCTTGGAAAAGCAAGATAAATTGGCAGGTAACGGGTATTGGCGTAGAGCAGGACAAAGTGGACGACTATTACGGGTTTGAGTTGGATGGCAACGGGCTTTTCCTCTTGGAGGATATGACCGTGACGCACAACACCTCCATGGTGCTGGCCGTGGCCCTGAACGCAGCCCGGGATTTCGGCAAGGGAATTGCCCTTTTCTCGCTCGAAATGGCCTCCACCCAGCTCGTGCAGCGACTCATTTCGATGGAATCGGAAATCCCTGCGAACAAATTCCGCAATGGAAAACTAGAAGATTATGAGTGGCAAATGCTCCAAAGCACGGTGGAAAGACTCAACGCCGTGCCGATTTTTATTGACGACACTCCGGCCATCAACATCTTCGAGCTCCGCGCCAAATGCCGTCGCCTCAAAATGCAACATGACATCCAATTGGTCGTGATTGACTACCTCCAATTGATGACCGGCTCTGCGGACAACAACCGCAACGGAAACCGCGAGCAAGAAATCGGCAGCATCTCGCGTGCCCTGAAATCGCTTGCAAAAGAATTGAATGTGCCTGTGATTGCGCTCTCGCAGTTAAGCCGCGCGGTGGAGGTGAGGGGGGGGAGTAAAAGGCCGCAGTTGAGTGATTTGAGGGAAAGTGGAAGTATCGAACAAGACGCCGACATCGTTTCCTTCATCTACCGCCCTGAATACTACCAGATTCTCGAAGACGAGCAAGGGCAAAGCCTCAAAGGGATTGCTGAGTTTATCATCGCCAAGCACCGGAATGGTGCGCTGGATACCATCAAACTCAAATTCACGGACACTTTTGCCAAGTTCAGCAACTTGGACGATCCTTCTTTTGCCGGGCTCAATGACCCACTCACAGGGCCGTTCCAGCCCAGCGTTATTTCCCGCCAATCGAGGATGAATGATGAGGATATTCCTTTTTGAAAAAGTAGCGGTTTGATTGGTTTGGGGGCT
>JACMMM010000237.1 GCA_014379065.1 Saprospiraceae bacterium | reverse complement strand
TTATACTCAAATCCTGTTGGCATGATCTTTTTACGGGTTCAGCATACGCAATAGATTAAATGCATCATGAGATCAATTTGGACTGGTTCGATCGGCTTCGGCCTTGTTAATATTCCGGTTAAGGTATATTCGGCGGTTCAGGACAGTAGCCTTGATCTGGATATGCTGGATCGCAAAACCGGCCATCACATAAAATTTAAGCGGGTCAATGAAGCATCAGGCAAGGAAGTGCCCTGGGAACAGATCGTAAAAGCGTACAATTATCAAAACAAATACGTAGAACTGGAGGAAGAGGATTTTGAAGCCGCCAGTCCCAGAAAATCCAAAGTAATCGAGATCGAGTCTTTTGTAGACGCGAGCGACATTGACGGCATTTATCTGGAAACGCCCTATTTCATCGAACCCGCAAAAGGCGGGGAAAAAGCCTATCAACTGCTATTGAGCGCTCTGGAAAAATCAGGGAAAGCAGGTCTGAGTCGTTTCATACTACGAACACAGGAGCATTTAGCAATGATACGTCCCAGAGACAATTACCTGATGCTCCAGCAGTTGCGCTTTGAGGAGGAATTGCGTACGCCGGATGAGCTTCAGATCGGCGGAGATTTTCATCTGTCTTCCAAGGAAATTTCAGTAGCCATAGAATTGATCAAACAGTACAGCGCACCGTTTTCAATCGAACAATATAAAGACGAATATAAAAAGGAATTACTGAAAATAATCAAAGCTAAGGCAGGCGGGAAGAAAGTGATCATGAAGAAAATTGCAATTGAAAATACGAAGCAGGACGATCTTTTTGAACAACTACGAGCCAGCTTGTCAAAACCATTAAAAAAACGCGCATCATGAACTTATCTCAATATAAGGAAAAACGGGACTTCAAAAATACTCCCGAACCTACAGGCGGCAAAGCTATCAGGGAACAGCTCCTTTTTGTAGTCCAAAAACACCATGCTTCAAGCTTACACTATGATTTCCGATTGGAGATGGGTGGGGTACTGAAAAGCTGGGCCGTTCCAAAAGGCCCTTCAGTGAATCCTGCAGATAAACGCTTGGCCTTGATGGTAGAAGATCACCCTTATGACTACAAAGATTTTGAAGGCATTATTAGCGAAGGCAATTATGGCGCCGGAGTTGTAATCGTTTGGGATAAAGGCATTTATGAACCGCTGGAAGATGTGGGCACCAAAAAGGCCCGTGAAAAATCGCTGTTAAAGCAGTTGAAAGAAGGCTCGATGAAATTTCGCCTGCATGGGGAAAAACTAAACGGCGAGTATGCCCTAGTCCGCACGGCATACAGTAAAAACTCGTGGTTGCTAATCAAACACAAGGACGAATTTGCCACAGAAACGGATATCACCGAACAAGGCCAATCCATCATTTCAGGCAAAAATCTGGAGGATTTCTCCAAAACCGGCCGACCTAAAATGGGCTCTCTGGAAACGGAGTCGAACCATGCATCCCATAGCGTCTCGATAAAAAAAAAGAGTTAAGGTTGGAAAATGAAAGGGTCGAACATCGAAAAAGTCCTTTTCCAAAGACCTTTACACCTATGCTCGCGACGCTTTCCGAGGCATTTGACGCGGAGGATTGGTTGTATGAAATTAAATGGGACGGATACCGTGCCATCGCTATGATTAATGAAGGAAATGTCGCGCTGGAATCACGCAATCATATCTCTTTCAACCAGCGATTTTATCCTGTTTACGATGCCGTCAAAGCTTGGGAGATAAACGCTGTCATTGATGGCGAAATCGTGGTGCGCAACAAAGCAGGCCAGGTCAATTTCAATGCACTTCAAAACTGGAAAAGTCCCCACGATGGCATGCTGCAATATTATGTTTTTGACATGTTGTGGCTGGATGGCTATGATCTGACCCAAATGCCGCTTGAAAAAAGGCGCATCCTGTTGCGCGAGCGGCTTCCCGATTCCAGCAATGATATCATACATTTTAGCGAGAATTTCCCCACCACGGCCAGTGAACTGATGAAAGCGGTAAGGGATTTAGGAATGGAAGGGATTATTGCCAAGAAGTCCGGCAGTGCTTATTATCCCGGCAATCGCAGCACCGAGTGGCTCAAAATGAAGATCCAAAACCGGCAGGAAGTCGTCATTGGAGGTTATATCTTGCTGGCTGACAGCCCTAAATTATTTAGTTCTCTGCTGATTGGCGTATATGATCAGGATAAGTTCCGTTATATCGGCAAGGTAGGGACCGGATTTTCTGTTGAAATGCAAAAGGAAATGTTGCGCACATTCAAGCCATTAATTCGCGAGACCAATCCTTTTCAAATCATACCCGTAACATCAAAACCCGTCCATTTTCGCCTTCATCCAAGGGAAATGGAGCTTACCTATATAGAGCCGGAACTCGTATGTGAAGTAAATTATGCAGAAATAACAGCGGACGGTTTGTTGCGACATCCTTCCTTCGTAGCGATGCGCACGGATAAATCTGCAAAAGAAGTGATGCAGGAAATGGCCATACAAGTCAAAAAAACCCCTTCATCAAAACGTACAAATCACCCACTGATGGCTACTAAATCCACCGACATTTTACTTCCTGATGATAATGAAAATCAGGTAAAAACCATCAATAATCAGGAATTGAAATTTACGAATCTCGATAAATATTACTGGCCGAAAGAGAAGATTACCAAACGCGATTTAATCAACTATTACCACCAGATAGCTCCTTATATGTTGCCCTATTTGAAAAACCGGCCTATGTCTTTGCACCGGCATCCAAATGGATTTAACGCGCCCAGTTTTTACCAAAAGGATGTTCGCGGCAAGGTTCCGGATTGGATAGAAACGATGGCTTACCACAGCGAGGAGGAGCCGGATGTGGAGAAGGAATTTATGGTTTGTACGGATGAAGCCAGTCTGCTTTACATGGCCAATCTGGGCTGCATCGAGATGAACCCCTGGAATTGCAAGGTAGAAACTCCTGACAACCCCGACTGGTGCGTACTGGATATTGATCCCGGCAAAAAAAACACTTTCGAGCAGGTTATTGAAGTAGCGAACGTCATATACGATATTTTAAAAACCGCAGACATTTCATGCGTATGCAAGACTTCCGGTTCCACCGGACTGCATATTTATATCCCGCTAAAAGCGCAGTACACTTATGAACATTCCCAGGATTTTGCCCGGATTATTTGTGCATTGGCGGAACGAGCGCTGCCGGAAACGACCAGCATGGAGCGAGCCGTCAAAAGCCGGAAAGAAAAAATCTACCTAGATTTTTTACAAAACCGGCAACAAGCCACCTTGGCAGCCCCCTACTCCGTTCGCCCGAAACCCAATGCCCCGGTTTCAATGCCACTGTCATGGAGCGAAGTAAAACCAGGCTTGCAAATCATAGATTTTACGATAAAAAATGTAATCAATCTGCTCTCATCCCGAGGCGATTTATTTGAAGAAGTGCTGGGCAAGGGTATTGATATGAAGGCCGCATTGGGGAAGCTGGAGGCAGCTTGGCAGAAGTAATACCCTTACCCTTAATCCTTCTTGGGTGGCGTACCCCGAAATGCGTCCAGCTTTGTGATACGCTCCAGTTTAACAAGTTTGTTGGATTGGGCAGATTCATAAATGGCTTCCATGATTTTAAGATCCTGCAAACCCTCTTCTCCTGGCGTATAGGGTATTTTGTCATTCAATACACATTGCGACATGTGATCCATTTCCTGCGCAAATTGGTCTTTTTCCGCTCCAAAACTTGGTTGTGCGTTCCACTCCAGATTATCTTTCACATGCGAGACCTCTAATCTCAATCCACCGTAGGCGAAAGCGTTGGCCACCCCAAACAGACCGCCTTTGTCTCCATAACAGCGGTAATGCCGGCTTTCATGGACGCCATAACTACAAGTGCAATTTGCAATCGTGCCGCCCGGGAAAAACATTTGGAACATTACGGCCTCTTCTACTTCCGTAAATCGTGGATCCTTAGGAGTAGTGTAAATGGAAGACAGCACACTTTCTGGTTCTTCTCCCAATAAAAACCGTGCGGTGTTGATGTTATATATGCCAATGTCAGGCAAAGAACCACCTCCGGACAGCGCTTTTTTCAATCTCCATTGTTCGGGATCTCCAATATTTTGCGCATTTATTGAAGTGATGAGCCGCACTTTTCCGAACTTTTCTTCTCGCAACCACTTCATACATTGGCGGTTAATGGGTTCATATTGAATGCGATAGGCAATCATCAATTTCCGCTTGTTCGTTTTGCAAACATCAATCATTCGCTGGGCGGATGCTATGCTGGTTGACATTGGTTTTTCACATAGAACATGTTTGCCTGCTTTTGCCGCCCGAATCGTGTATTCTTCATGCAAACTATTCGGCAATACGATATACACTACCTCAATTTCAGGATTATTTTTTATATCGTCAAAATGCTCGTAGTCATAAATGCTCGTTTCAGGGATGCCATATTGCAAGGCTACTTTTTTAGCTTTTTGTGCGTCTCGGCTTACCAATGCTACTGGTTTGGAGTATTTACACTTGGTCATAGCCGGGAGGATCTGCATGAGCGCGAGCCGCCCCAAACCTACCACGGCATACCCGATCCTTCGTTCCGGACGGAGTGGGCTATGCGCCGAACCAGCCTGTCGTTCACTGGCTACATTGTGGGGCTTAATTTTTATGGGTTGCGTTTCTTTAATTTTACTGCCTGATTTTCTTTCTGATTTCATAATAAGGAGTATTTATGAGTAAACGTATGCACTGTATCATTTGAATAATCCAAAAGTATATTTCCCAGCATACCACGCAGCTTTTCACTATCTGCAATGGCTTGACCACGCATCGTATTATTGAAAAACATCCATATCTCTTTTCCGTCTTCCAGCCAATCTTTGATCATGAATGCATACTGCTCCAGCTGGGCTTCTGAATAATTCGAATCATACAATTTCTCCTCTCCATGCAGCCGTAAATAGACGGTGTCAGATGTTACTGTTTCCAGGCTGGGAAAACGTTTGCCAGCACTAGCGATCACAAAACCTATTTCATGCTCACGCAACAGATCCAATGCTTCCGCTTCAAACCAGGAGGTATGTCGGGCCTCAAAAGCAAAGGCCTGTTGCGGGTACTTTTGGCGCAGTAACCCAAAAAATGATTCTGCCAGATCACGCTGGTAACGGAAACTCGCGGCAATCTGAATCAGGATTGGCCCCAGGCGTTTGCCCATCGGCAAAAAGCGGGACATGAATTTTTCGAGGGGTGCTTCTACCTCTACGAACTTGCGCTCATGGGTGATTTCCCGGTTCATTTTTGGGGCAAAGCGGAAAGAATCAGGCGTTTCAGCGAGCCATTTTTCCACCGTTTTGGGCATTGTGTAGTGATAAAAACAGCTGTTGATTTCTGTGCAATCAAATTTCGTGGCATAATACGTCAGGTATTCCCCGGAACGCAGCTCAAGCGGATAAAAAATGCCCTGCCATGGATAGCTCCAGCCAGAAGTGCCAAGGTGAAAACGAGGGTGGATATTCATAAATAAACAATAGCATAGCTGATTCAAAAAACTTGTTCCTGAGCTTTTATGAGGAAATTAGGGGAAATAGATGCCTTATTTGTGAAATAATTAGCGTGATAACTAGGCACCTAGAGCCTATCCGAATAGCACGAAAAAAAATTGCCCACCGCCCAAAAGGACGGCAGGCAACCATAGAACCATGAAAATTCTTTATTCAGAGGTGTAGGCGTTCTTTACGCGCCAAGAGTACCTCCTTCGACTCGACCCGGTCAGGGTCAGGCACACAACAATCTACGGGGCAAACGGCAGCACACTGGGGTTCCTCGTGAAATCCTGTGCATTCGGTGCATTTATCTGGTACGATGTAGTAATAGTCGTTCGAAACAGGGTTGATCTTTTTTGCTGCATCCACTTTTGTTCCATCCTCCAGTTCGTAATCACCTACCACGGTGTTGCCGTCTGAAATGGCCCATTCCACCCCACCCTCATAGATGGCATTATTGGGGCATTCAGGCTCGCAAGCACCACAGTTGATGCATTCATCGGTTATTAATATTGCCATTTCAAAATTCTCCTTTTTTGCAGTTTTCCAGAGAAACAACATCGCTTCCTGAAAGTTTGCGCAAAGGTAAGAAGACGTTGGACATTGGAGGCTGGACATTGGACAACAAATCACCAATAACCCAATCACCAAATCACCATTCAACCAATCACCATCTTACTGTACCGCCCGCACAAAAGTATCAATGTTGTCTTGGTCGAGTTGGTGTTTAAGTGCAGAGGCTTCATCGCGTGTACTGAATTTGCCGACACAAACTGAAAAGAAATTAGAGTTTGGGAAGCGCACGATTTCTGCGTCTTTGTGGCCAAGTTGCTGCAAATGAGCCACTTGGTTGTTGGCACGTGTCTCGGCCAGGAATGATCCTGCTACCACATAATAAGAATCGCTGCTCGCATTGGTAACCTTTACCTTGCTACCACTGCTGTGCAGTTGTGGCTTTATGTTCACGTTGGAAGGCGTTGGGTCTTCGTGGCTGAAATTGCTTATATTCCCATCCACATACACCATACTGGAGCCGGTGAGGCCCGCGAGCATGCGAACTTCCGTTCGGCGGTTGCGGGCGTGTTCTTGATCAGTGCAACTTACGCCATCCGTACAAATATTGCGCGGCTCGCTTTCTCCGTAGCCAACGGGGGCCAACCTGTTTCGAGGAATACCTTGTGTAACCATGTATTCAACCACACCATTTGCGCGGCGTTGACTTAGGGACTGGTTGTAATCAACACTGCCCCGACAATCGGTATGGCTGCGGAGCTCTATTTTGATGGATGGTTGTTGTTTCATCAAAGACACTACGAGATCAAGGTCTTTCCGGGCATCCGGGCGCAATGTGGCATCGTTGAAGTTGTAATAAATATTGGGCAGTTCGATCACCGAGCCAGGCAGGAGCGGTGCTATCGAAATATTTTGCGCCACAGGTTGGCCTGAGTGGGTATCTACCTCTGTGCTGCCGATGATTCGCCCACCCTGCACCAAATCTACCCTGTACTTGGTGTTCGTGTTGAGGTAATGGTCTATCATTCCGTTGGCATCGGTAATGAGCGTATCGGTCTTGCCAGTTTTAAGATCGGTTAATACCACCGTAGAACCAGCAAGCGGAGCGTTTGTGTTGTAGTTGAAAAGCGAGGGGGTCCATTGGACTTTCCCTGGGCCTGCCATACTCGATTTCTCTAGTTGGGCAACCAGTTCATTGCCTGGTTTGGATATTGGCAGGCGGAATTGCTTGGTCTGGTAACCTTTTTTGGTAATAATGACGACGTAGTTGCCTGGCTTAACATCCGTTCCGAACCGGCCTTTGCTATCTGTTTCGCCATTGATGCCCTTGTCTGGGGGCATAGAGCCAATCACTTCTTTGCCATCAATGGTTTGCACCGTGATGAGATTGCCTTGTTCGTCGCGCCCGATCACGTTATTGCCATCGTAATTGAGCACTTGCACTTGGGCGTCTTTGATAGGTGTGCCCGTGGATTTTTCTGTCACCACGACTTTAAGGTCGAGGTTGCGATCTGGCACCCGCTTGTTTTGCAGAAGGTAGTCATCGAGGTTTCCGTTTTCTGTATGAAAGTTGAAAATCTCATCACCGCCTAAGCCGCCCGCTCCATTAGTGGAGTAATATCCATTGATTTTATTGAGATCCACAATAAGGCCAATGTCATCGCCCGGCGTGTTGAATGGTTCGCCCAAGTTGATAGGCTTTGTCCATTGCGAGCCCTCAGGAATGACGTAGTAAAGGTCAAAGCCGCCCTTGCGGTCAGCTTGTCCATCAGAGGCAAAATAGAGGCTATTGTCCGCATGGATAAACGGGAAAGCATCGTTGCCAGCCGTGTTGACCCCAGCACCCAAGTTCACAGGCTCGCTCCATGATTCGCCGATTTTGTAGGACACATAAATATCCATACCACCAAGGCTACCCGGGCGATTGGAGGAGAAAAACAGTTTGTCGCCATCAATGCTAATGGCCGGGTGGCAGTCGTCGAATTCGTTTGAATTGAATGGCAATGGCTCCGGCTCGCTCCAAACGTCGCCAGATTTTTTCGACATATAAATCCGCATTTTCTGCTCTTTGTCCTTCGCAATTTTTTCCTTTCCATCAATAACCGAGTTGCGGGAAAAATAAACGGTTTCAGCCGTGCGGTCGAAACAAACCGGGCCTTCGTGATAAAGTGAAGAAAGTTCTTTGGCAAAAGGCTCCGGCGCAGCCAATAAACCTTCCACATTTCGACGTGACCTGAGGATAGACATTGCGGGCAATTTCAGATCTTCGTCGGTCAGCTTTGTTAAACCGGCGGTATTGGTCGAGATGAACACGATACCATCTTCATAAAAGGTGGGGCTGAATTCCAACCCTGGAGTGTTGACGGCCACTTCGTTTTTTACCTGAACGGTCACAGGGGCATTTGACCCTGGAATGGTTTGCGCAGCAAGCGCGATTGCCATACCCGTGCAGACAAGTAGCAGTGAGATATGCTTATAAGAGTTCATGATACTAATGATTACTTGATTAAGGATCGTTTTTTTGGGTATGTTGAGGGGTTGAGATTGTTGAGGTTGTTGAGGAGGCTGGGTGCTTATCTCAACAATCTCAACCCCTCAACATACTTAACTACATAAAGAATCTTGGGTTCGACATCTTTCTCTTGCCACTTTTTATCTGTTTCAAGTCGTATTGCAGCAGCACCTCAAAAGAGCCCCCATTGTAATCCTTCAGGTTGCTGAGCGAAAAATCATAGGCTGCGCCGATACCGAACTGTGGAGCAGCTTGCCAAAAGGCCAAAAGATCCACCGAATCGCCTGAGCCATCACCGCCTGTACGATATGAAATGCCCGCCGTGAATTTTCGGCGGATGTCAAGATTTACGTTTATATCCGCGTTGAAGGGGGCATTTTTCACATATTTCAACAAGATGGCTGGCATCAGGTTGATGTCCTCGCTGAGCGGCAAAATCGCGCCTGCCATGCCGTAATAGTGTTGCGATTCTTTTGCCAGGGTGGTCGCATTGGGATTGTTGAGGCCTATAGCGTTTGAATACAAGTGCGGCACCGACACACCGAAATAGTAACGTTCCATAATCGTACCATAAACACCGGCCCCCACGTTTCCGTAAAAGTCAGTAACACGCTTGTCTTCAATGGAAGGATCTATGTTTGCATTCATCGCGAGGGCTTTGTTGTAATCAAAGCCCAACGAACGCAAAGAGCCTGACAAGCCGATGCGGAGCGACACATCTTCCTGTGCAACCACATCGTACGAATAGGCCAAAGAACCATAGAGATCGCGCTGCAGGCCAATTTTTAAATGGGAAATGGTTGCACCAACCCCCACGCGCTTAGAGAGGAACGGGCCGTTGAAACTCGCCAGAATAGACTGTGGAGCCCCTTCGAAGCCAACCCACTGACTGCGGTAAATACCCGTCAGGCTAGGCACTCCCCGTGCGCCAGCATAACCAGGGTTTAGGTACAACTTGTTGTACATAAATTGCGTGAAATGGCCTTCTTGTTGTGCATGGAGCGATACACAAGCAGCTACCAATAACGCGAAAGAGAATGTAAGTTTTTTCATTGTAAGATTTTGTTTATTGGGTTGAGGGGTTGAAGTTGTTGAGGGTTGAGGGTTGAAGTTGTTGAGGGTTGAGATTGTTGAGTTTATATCAACAATCTCAACATCTCAACATCTCAACAGTCTCAACATCTCAACATTCTCAACATTCTCAACCCATTTAATATCAACGGAATACTTCCACAAATCCCTTCATGGGCGGGGCGTTAGGGCCGGGCTTGAAGATGTAGAAATAAACGCCGTCGGGCAGATTTTTGCCAGGTTCATTGTTAAGTGTTCCATTCCAATCGTTCAGATAGGGAGTAGCTTCAAATACTAAGCTTCCCCACTGATTGTAGACTGCCAATGAGTTCTCATCGAAAAGCCTGCTATCTATGCAAGGGATAACAAAATACTCGTTGATTGGGTCACCATTGGGTGTAATGATGTTCGGGATAAATTTACATTCTGTATCCCTTATCAAGATCGTCACTGCTGCCTGATCATCGAGTGGGCAGCTTTTGGAACAAACCTTGTAGACAAAAGATGCCATGCCAGGTTCTTCACCCGCTGTATAAGTAAAGGTGCCGTCATTGAAATTCATCACCAAACCTTGCAAAAAGCTGGTATCGCAGATCTCAAAATCAAATGCGGGGGAAAGGTTGTCGTTTTCCAATACACTTGAAAAAGTCTCCGTTGCGCCAGGGTCAATGGTATAGGTCAAATCATTTTCCGCCACGGGCGCCAAAGGCAAATAGACAAAGGCCGTATCAGGTCCGGCAGTGCAACCATTCACATCAGCGGTTACGATATACTCCCCATCGGTTTGTTGGCTCAAACTGTTGATCGTCAGGACATTGGTTGCAGAATTGAGTGGCCCTGTCCAAGTGTACGTCGCGCCTGGGATATCCGTAACAGTAATGGTAATCGAGTCGCCTACACAGCCGGGATTGGGGGTTACGACGGGTGCGAGGTCAGGCATACCGACTACTTCTATAAAGACCGCGCATTGCGACAAGTTGCCGGAGGAGTCCACTGCTCGGAAAACCAAATTATTGAAGCCTGTCGGGAATAAGGACCCAGAAGCCAAGCCTTGCAACAGGGACACCGTGGGCGTTACGCAGTTATCTGTTGCTGTCGGCAGATTGAAAGACAGCAACACACCATTACAGTCATTTGTCTTGGTCACATCAGTAAGAAAGTTGCTTGGGTCTGAGACAACAACTCCGCCGACGCTCACCACGATGGGGCTGACGGGGCAATCAATTACAGGTGCAACGGTTTCCGTTACAACTACATTGAAGGTAGCTGTGGCTATGTTGTTAAACGTATCTGTTGCGGTGTACATTACGGTTGTTGTACCAAAAGGAAAAACACTACCCGATGCATGTGAAGAATCAATGGTTATCGGCGGGCAAAATCCTACTGGGATGGGTGAAGCCCATGTCACATGGGTATCGCAACCAGTTACATTGATGGTCACTGGTACATTCGTAAAGCTCGCTACCTGACCCATGATCGTAATCGTCATGAAGCATTCCGCAAAATTGCCGCTTGCGTCCGTTACCCTAACCGGGAATTGGGTCGTTCCGACAATGAAGGTATCGCCCGGCATAAACGAAGACGTGTACATCAATTCAGGTCCCGGGGTACAGTTGTCCATCCCTGTTGGGAATGTAAAATTGACCACATTGCCACACGGGGTGCCATTAGGTATCACGAGTGGCTGCGTGGGGCAGTCAATAAACCAAGGCGGCACCACGTCTTTCACGGATATATTGAAAAAGCAGATCGAGACGTTCCCCGAACCATCGGTAGCGGTATAGACCACTGTCGTATCGCCCGTTGGGAATGGACCGGGATTTAGGTTTGAGGTCAGTGTAAGTGAATCAGCACCACAGTTGTCCGTCGCCGTTGGGGGCGTCCAGTTCAAAGTCACGGTGCAAGAATCAATTGGAAGCACTTTGACTATCGGCAACGAGGGGCAGTTTGACAACACAGGTTTTGTGCTGTCTGCAACTGTAACCGTGAAATTGCAAGTGGCCACATTGCCCTGATCATCCGTGGCAGTATAAGTCACCGTATGTGGAGAGCCCGCCACATCAAAGAAGGAACCAGATGCCTGTGAAGGCATGAGTGTTACGCTTTGGTCGCAACTGTCCATAACTGTTGGTGTCAGCCAAATCGGGTTTGCACCGCAATTGCCTGAGGCCGAAACCACATTGATATTCGTCGGGCAGCCGTTAAGGAACGTTGGTGGCGCAGTATCCAAAATCGTGATGCTGAAGGCGCAGTTAGCCACATTGCCCGCATCATCCACTATCGCACATATAACCGGGCTAACCCCTGAAAACAAGGCACCTGAAGTGTCGCTGCAAATAAAGGTCAGGTCCGGGTCGCAAGCATCCGTGGCTATTATCACATAATCCACTATAGCAGAACACCCATTAATCGGCGTAATCACCGTGTCATTTGGACAAATAACCGTGGGCGCTGTCATATCATTCACGACCACTTCAAAAGAGCAAGTGGTTGAATTGCCAGACAAGTCAATCGCTGTATAATTTACGAGCGTAGTACCAGCTGTAAATAATCCTCCCGGATCGTAGTCATTGATGATGGTATCCAAAGGCTGCCCGCAGACATCCTGAAACGTCGGCGGAGTCCAAGATGCATTTCCCTGACAGAGATTGTTTGCACTTACAACGATTGGCCCAACCGGGCATCCCGTTACTTGTGGCGTATTGTTTGTCAACACGGTCACATTAAAATTACAAGTCGAACTATTGCCCGAATTGTCTGTAACCGTGTATGTTACCGTGGTTGGAGGGCCTGCAGTAAACACATTGATAGCAGGCGTGAATGTAATACTGCCAACAGTCCCACAGGCATCGGTAGCCGAAGGTGCCGGTGGAATGAAGTCTGCGTCACAGGCCTGGGGCAGTGCATTCAGAACAGTGTCAGTAGGGCAAGTAATCACTGGAGGCACGTTGTCCAAAGAAAAGAGAAAAGCGCCGTTTATGGTCTGTACGGATACTGGCTGGAAGCTCCCACTCAATGCATCGTATGGGCCAACAAAGAACAGGTTTGTAGTAGCCAATCCATTAACGTCCAATACATTGAATGTAAGGGTAAGGATCGCAGAATCATTCGGCACATCTGGCCAGGCTGGATGCCCACCAAAAAAGGCCAAGGTGCCGTTGCCTTGGTTGACAAAGATTGGCGGTGGCCCTGCTGTTATGTATTGAATAGGGACCGGCATTACGAGTTGCAACACCAAGGGATCCCAGTTCAGGCCAAACTGCAAACCGATAATATCAATAAAGTTTTGCACCGTAAGGTTTACCGTGACTTGTGTAGGCGCCCCTTGACAACCCAAATCTACGGTGTCCAATTGCAAGATGAGCGGCGTTCCAGCATCTACTACTACTTCGAAAGAACAGGTCGCTGTGTTGTTATTGGCGTCTGTAGCTGTGTAAACCACGGTGGTCGTTCCAGCATTGTAGTCGCCGTCGGCATTGCCGCTACCACTGTTGGCAGTTACACCCGATTGGGTGTATGAAAGTACGGGCACACCCGCACAGTTGTCTGTCAAAGTGATCGGATCGAGGCCGTTCACCGTGGCAAAAAGTTGGCCTGGAGGAGCATCCACTGGGGCTGGCGTGGGGCATTCAATCGTGGGCGGCACATTGTCGGCCACGTTGACTTGCCCGTCAACCGTCATCAGCGGGATCTCGTCAAAAGTCCCCCCATCAAATGCAACACGCATCGTAGGATCATCGCCAAAGAGGATGCCCGAAGGAGTGTTGTTTAAAAGGTTGAAATTCAACCGGAAAAGCACATCAGCGTTATTAACCGAAACGCCATTCAAATCACTACTCGTCCATGCAAAGGTGATGAAGCCAACCCCGACACTATCAATGCCGAAATTGCCTACTCCTATTCCAATAGGCAGGTTGAAATTTGAAACCGAGGTGTATTGGTACAGTGCAGGATCCCAAAGAACGGTAAACTGCACAGCCGCCACCGTTGTAAAATTCAAAGCCGAAAAATCAATGCCAAAAGTGCCACCGCAGGACGCGTTCGTACTGTTGGCGACAATGGTCAGCTCCGTTGAGGTATTGGCAAATTCTACCGTCACATTGAAAGAGCAACTAGCGGTATTACCGCCAGCATCCGTCGTCAGGTATGTCACGTTGCTGGTACCGATGTTGAACAACCCTCCGCTGGCATCTGCGTCATTAGGGTAATTGCCATTCGTGTCTCCTGACACCGACCAGCCTATCGAAGGTGCTGCGCAGTTGTCAATAACGTCCGCGGAAATACCCTGCACCGAAGTGGTACCGGGGGCTTGCACGGTAATATCTGCCGGGCAGGTGATGATCGGTGGCAAAGTGTCTATCACTGAAACCGTAGCATCAAAGGTGATGAGCGTGGTTTCGTCGAACGAAGGCCCAATGAAGGCCAATGTCTCCGTTGGAAAATCAATAAAATCTACCGTTGCGGAACCCAGCACATTGTAGGTCAAGGTAAACAGCACATCACCAGCAGGCACCGCAGCACCATTCAAATCAGCGCTCGTCCAAGCAAAAGTAAAAAACCCTACGCCTGTGGAGTCTAGGTTGAAATGGGAAAGCCCGATATTAAGGGGAACGTTTGTATTGGTGATCGAAACGAATTCGAGGTTGGTTGGAAGCCATCCCATCGAAAATTGCAAGCCGGCTATGCTGTCAAAGTTGAAAGCCAGCACGTCAATCGTAACTGTTTCACCGCAAGATGCCAAGTTGTTTGTATTGGCGATGAGGGTCAAGTCAGTGGTCGTTACGGAGAATTCTAACAATATGTCGAAAGAGCAAGTGGCCGTATTGCCGCCCGCGTCAGTGGCCATATAAGTCACTGTGCTTAGACCAATATTGAACAAAGTCCCACTCGCATCTGGATCGTTGGGGGAATCTGCCACTGTTGCGCCAACGGAGGTCCAACCTACTACAGGTGTACCACAGTCGTCGTTAAATGAATCAGGGGCGATACCCAAAATGGCCGTCGGGCCGGATCCACCACCTATAAAATTAGTAGGGCAGGTAAGCGTTGGCCCAACACTGTCTATGGGTTTTACCAAACCATTTTGGATTTGGTAAATCAATTCGTCGAATTGGTTGTCAAAAACTGCGATAGCCGTCGGATCGTCTACAAAAGAAATAGATGCTGGAGGGCCGCCAATGCGTCTGAATGCCACTTTGAACATCACTGTGTTCGATGGCAAACTTATCCCCGCCAAATCTGTCCAGGCAAAAGTCAGTTTGCCAAGCGCAAGTGTGGCGGCTGAAGTATCGAAGCCAACGCCCGAAAATTGAGGGTGCAGCATCGTCACAAAAGCATAGTCAAGCCGGGCTGTGTCCCACTGTAACGTGAATTGCAAACCCGAAACATTGGTGAAATTATCCAACCTCAGCGGCACGAGAAACGTGTCGGACGAAATGCAGGGCACTTCTAGGGTATCGGCTTTTAGGATGACCGCTTGGGCAGAGGATTTGTTTGTAAAAACCCCCGCCATAAGCAGAAATAGGATTAAGGAAATATTTCGCATGATGTTCAATGTCAAACTATTAAAGATGGAGGGTAAGCATTGTTGAATT
>JACMMM010000236.1 GCA_014379065.1 Saprospiraceae bacterium | reverse complement strand
TCCTCGCCAACAACAACGGCTAAGCGGAATCTTAAAAGATGTAACTCTTAGCCTGACAGTTATTGCGGGAATGCCAACAACATCAAAAATCAACCTTCGCCAATCAGCATTCATCAGTCAAATTATTTCCACCGTGCAAACCTCCCTAATCCTAGCTAACGTCGGCAAACACATTGACCTGCAAGCAGATGAAGTCGCATTTTTCGTTTCGCTGCTGAAAGAAAAAAAGGTCAAGCGCAAACAACATCTCCTGCGCGAAAACCAGGTTTGCCTCCATTCTGCCTTCGTCAATGCAGGCTGCCTGCGCGGTTACACGCTCGACAAAAACGGCTATGAACACATCCTCCAGTTTGCGCCACCTGGCTGGTGGATTGCCGATATGTACAGCATGCTGACCCGACAGCCCGGAGAACTGTTCATTGAGGCCTTGGAAGATACAGAAGTACTGCTGCTCCAAGTTGATGACCGTGACAGACTGATGCAGGAAGTACCCAAGTTTGAACGGTTTTTCCGCATCATCATCGAGAATTCGCTCGTCACTTTCCGCCAGAGGCTTATGGAAAACCTCGGCCTGCCCGCGCGTGAGCGCTACCTACTTTTTTGCAAACGCTATCCGACGCTCATCGAATGCCTGCCGCAAAAACAAATCGCAGCCTATATCGGGGTCACGCCAGAGTTTTTGAGCAAAATGCGGGCGGAGATGTTGCGGAAAAAATAACCGCTTGGTTTTCTTAATCTACATTATTGGTGGGCGCGACTCCATCCCCCCACCTTTGCATCATGAAATTGTTTCACCAATCAACAATATCCGGTCATGAACAGAAAAGAATTTCTAAAACACAGCCTCCTTGGGGCAGGCGCATTGGCCACCACGGGCGTGGCATCTGCGGTGATCACGAACAACATTGATGAACTCAAGCCCTTGGACATCCTGGGCTTCAACCACATTCCAAATACAAATTCAAAAATCATGGCAAATACCGTTTTGCATAAAGCCGAAACACGCGGCCACGCCGACCACGGCTGGCTCAACTCTCACCACACTTTCAGTTTTGCCAATTATTACAACCCAGAGCGGATGAACTTTGGGGTGCTTCGTGTGCTCAACGATGACACGGTTTCAGCGGGCAAAGGCTTCGGAACGCATCCGCACGACAACATGGAGATCATCAGCATCCCGCTCGAAGGCGATTTGGAGCACAAAGACAGCATGGGCAATGTGGCAACCATCCGCAATGGAGATGTGCAGGTGATGAGCGCGGGCACGGGCATCTACCACTCCGAATACAATAAGAATAGCGGCCAATTGGTCAAATTCCTCCAAATCTGGGTCTTTCCTAACAAGCGCAGTGTCACACCGCGATACGACCAAATCACGTTGAATCTGGCCGACCGCCACAACAAACTCCAGCAGATCCTTTCCCCCAATGTTGACGATGAGGGCGTTTGGATTCACCAAAACGCCTGGTTCCACTTGGGCACCTTGGACATGGGTTTCAAAACCGAGTACAAGATCAAAGGCGGCGCAGGTAATGGCGTATATGTTTTTGTCCTAAACGGCGACGTGAGCATCGGCGACCAAAAACTGAACGCACGTGATGGATACGGCATCTGGAATCAAGAAAAATTCGAAATCAAAGCCGATTCCAAAGCGGAGGTGCTGCTAATGGAAGTTCCGATGACGGTCTGAGTGGAATGGTGAACTGGTGATTGGTTTATTGGTGGACTGGTGATTGGTTTATTGGTGATTGGTTAATTGGTGGATTGGTTTCTCAAATGAACCAATTGCTGTTCAATAAGTTATTCACTACCCAAGCACCAGTCCACCAGTCCACCAGTCCACCAGTCCACCAGTCACCAATTAACCAATCACCAGTCCACCAATCACCAATCACCATTAAACCAGTCCACCCGTCATCATGATAAAGACCGCAATAACCCGCCATCCCGTTATTGAATTGATAAAAAATCGCTGGAGTGCGCGGGCTTTTTCCGACCAAAATCTTACGGACGAGCACCTGCTCACGCTGGTCGAGGCGGCCTCATGGGCACCTTCTTCGATCAATGAACAACCTTGGCGTTACCGTTATGGGCTTCGTGGCTCTGCTTTATTTGAGCAAATGTGGGATTGCCTCCTTATCGGAAACCAGCCTTGGGCAAAAAATGCCGCAGCACTTATGGTTTGTACGGCAAAAAAGACCTTTACAAAAAACGGCAAAACAAACCGGCACGCGATGCACGACACGGGTATGGCCAATGCATTCCTGATACTCCAAGCCACTGATATGGGCATTTATGGCCACATCATGGCAGGCTACGACCCCGTCAAACTAAGGGAAACTTTTCATTTGTCAGATGATGAGGAAGACCTTTGCGTCATCGCATTGGGTTTTCTCGGAACGCCCGACCAATTGGAAGAACCCTTCCGCACCCGGGAAGTCACGCCACGCAGCCGCCGGGCTGTGGATGATTTTGTGCTTGAAAATTAATTACCAATGCTCTTTTGCACATGCCTAACATAATTCAAGTGCTCGTCATAGGCCGACACGAAGAAATCTTGAATACCGTGTTGCGTCTGATCAACAACACCCCCGACTGGGAAGCCGCTGGCGCTTTGGCCGACGAGCAGGCCATTGAATTGTTCCAGCAACGCCGATTTGATTTGGTGTTGATCGGCAGGGGTGTGGAACAGGAAAGCGAAGCAAAATTGCGCGCGATTTTTACGTTCCAAAGCCCTTTGATTAGAATTGTGCAGTATTTTGGCGACGGCGGGCATTTGTTCGCCGAAATTCGGGCTGCGCTCGAGGTACAACAAGAACAGAAAAACGCCCTTTTAGATAATCCTTTTCAACCATAACAACGCCTCCTTCAAATCGCCGACATCCACTAAACGCTCACCCAACCTATCACCATTCGCAGCACTTTGACATGAGCAAAGTCACAAAGAAATACACCAACGGAGAAATCACAGTAGTTTGGAAACCAGAGGTTTGCACCCATTCCCGGCTATGTTGGACACAACTCGGTAAAGTGTTCGACCCGCGTATTCGTCCCTGGATCAACATGGACGGTGCAGACACGGAGCGCATCATCGAGCAGGTATCTAAATGCCCAAGCGGGGCTTTGAGCTTCTATCGAAATAATGAATCCGATCTGCAAATTTGAGGGTGTGTCGTTTTGGGGGCGCGCCCCCTATCCCTAAAGGGGAGTCTATCCGAAGTATGCATATTTTGTTTCAAAAACAAAACAATTTTGCCCTTTTCGGATAGACTCCCCTT
>JACMMM010000235.1 GCA_014379065.1 Saprospiraceae bacterium | reverse complement strand
CTTGGCTTTGCGCAGCATTTTGGAAAAATAATGCGGGAAAAAGCGCTTCAGATAGACCCCCAGCACTTCTTTGCCCCCAAAATAGGCTTCTTCTTTCCCTTGCTCAATGGCCTGAAGGATCTTGTATGCCAACCGTTCAGGGGCCATGCCTTTGTCGGTGGCGTCGTCCATGCTGCCGAGTTTTGACCCATCACCAGTGAGGGCATTTTTGCTGACGTTGGTGCGCACAAAACCTGGGCAAATAAGAGTGACTTTGATGTGGGCGTCGTCCATTTCAGCACGAAGGCTGTCAAAAAAGCCATGCAATGCGTGTTTGGAGGCGGCGTAAGATGAACGGTAAGGGGAGCCAAATTTTCCGGTCAGGCTGGTGATGGTGACGATATGACCAAGTTGGTGCATCAACATATTTGGGAGTAGTGCTTTGGTGAGCGAGATCGTACCAAAGTAGTTGACGGCCATGAGTTTTTTATCTACCTCAAGGGTGGTATCTTTTGCCAGGGCCCGTTGTGAGATTCCACCATTGTTGATCAAAATATCCACCTTCCCCACTTTATTCAAGATGGTTTCGACGATGCCAGGGATGGCGTCGTGTCGTTCCAGGTCGAGCGGCTGTACGAGCACAGCGGCTGCCCCTGCTTTGGAACAAGTTGCCCCCACACGGTTCAGATCCAATTCATTGCGGGCAGAGAGGATGAGCTGCGCCCCGCGTTCAGCCAATGCGACAGATAAGGCTTCCCCGATTCCAGAGGATGCACCAGTAACCCAAACTCGTTTGTTTTTGAAAAAATTGGACATTAAGTAATATGGTCAATTTGATAAATGTGGTCAATGAGCGTAATGTGGTTAATGTGGAAGACCGCTAACTGCTACTGACATGTACTTGTGCTACTTTACAGCACGCTCGCAAAGGTAAAAATGCCAGAGTATTCGTGCTCCAACGCTGCGCCAAGGTCGCCAATGTTGGGTGTTTTCTTCAAAAAACGTATAATTGGGTCGAGCATCAAGCGCGTAGAGGACGCGAAAACTTTCGTAGAGCGCTATATCGCCTTTAGGGAGCACATCGGGACGCAGGAGACACATGAGCGCATACACATCTACAGTCCAGTCGCCGATACCTTTAAGGCTTTTCATATAGGGGCGCAACGTCGTATCGGGCATTTGGGGAAGCGATTCAATAGCGAAATCTTGCTTCAAGATAGCCTCAGCCAAACCTCGTGCGTATGTTTTTTTCTGTCGGCTGAAACCGATTCTGAAAAGGTCTTCATCATTGATTTTCAAGAAATTATCCGGCGTTATGCTGCCTAAATAATCTTGAAGCCGAAGAAATGCAGCCCGTGCGGAGGCAAGTGAAACTTGCTGTTCCAAAATGATGTAAATCAAGGTAGCAAAGCCAGGCTCGCGATCCCAAAGTGGAGGATAACCATACGCTTGGAGTACGGCTGCAAGCGTATGGTCGCGTGTTGCGAGCCAATCAGCGGCTTCTTTTAATATTGATTCGTTTAAACTGATTTCCATTTTCGCCACAAAACAAGTGTTTCTTTGTGAACAAATTATAAGGGTTGAGATAGTTGAGGGTTGAGATTGTTGAGAGGCTTCACTCAACGATCTCAACTCTCAACAACCTCAACAACCTCAACAAAGTATACATGCCAGCAAAAATCGTCACCCTCACCCTCAATCCGGCACTTGACAAAAGTACTGAGATTAGCCACCTTGTGCCAGAACAAAAACTTCGTTGCGGTCCGTTGCAACTCGACGCAGGTGGCGGTGGCATCAATGTTTCAAAAGCCATCCAACGGCTGGGGGGGAAAAGCCTGGCGGTTTTCCCGGCAGGGGGGCACAATGGCAAGGTACTTTGCGAGTTGCTGAAAAAAGAAGGGGTCAAGACCAACGCATTGCCTGTGCCTGGCGAGACTCGAGAAAACATTTCCGTGCTGGAATCAGCCAGCAATGCCCAATATCGTTTTACACTTCCCGGACTACAAATTTCTGAAAATCAAGCAGATGAATGCCTGGATATTATCAAAAAATTGAAACCGGACTACCTTGTTGCGAGTGGAAGCCTAGCTCCAGGGCTGCCTGAAACGTATTATGAGAAAGTAGCCGTTTTTGCCAAAGATATTGGTGCGCGATTTATACTTGACACCTCAGGTGCGGCACTACAGGCCGCTGCTGACGAGGGTTTGTTTTTGTTAAAACCCAATCTGGCAGAACTCAGCGCTTTGGCCGGTGTAGAAAAACTGGAAATAAACGAAGTGGACGATGCGGCCCTGAAAATCATCCATGAAGGGAAATGCGAGGTAGTGGTAGTTTCCCTAGGGCCGCAAGGCGCCCTGCTCGTGACACGGGACGGGTTTGAACACATCCCTGCGCCGATGGTGAAAAAACAGAGCACCGTGGGGGCAGGCGACAGCATGGTGGCGGGTATGGTTTGGGGGTTGAACGAGGGCAAGAGCTTTCATGAAATGGCGCAAATCGGCGTGGCATGTGGCACGGCTGCAACCATGAATCACGGCACAGAACTCTTCCATGCCGAGGATGTTTGGAGGCTGCTAGAATGGATTCAAAAGTATGGCGAGCGATATCAGATTCGGGATTTTGGTGCTTGATTAATGGCCACGCCAAACACAATAGGGGAAATCCCATACATGATTTTTAAAAAGGCATTTTCTTGAAATAACATTTCTATTGCCATCGCATATTCCCCTAAAAATCCTGTTTTCAAAAAGCAGATTCAAATTTTCTTTGAACGAGAAAGCCCTTTCTAACTTTGCGACTTCGATGAAGCTGAATCGAGTTGTTGTAAGCATCACAATTGGACAATGATCAACCTTGTACTCTTCGGTCCGCCCGGCTCCGGCAAAGGAACTCAGGCGGCTTTTTTAATTGAAAAATATCGCCTGATCCATATCAGCACGGGCGATTTGTTCCGCTATGAAATGAGCCACCACACGAAACTTGGCCAAGAAGCCAGGGCCTATATGGCTAAAGGTGAACTCGTGCCTGATAGTGTGACGATTGGGATGCTCCGTAACAAAGTGGAAAAACACCCTGAAACCCAAGGTTTTATTTTCGACGGTTTTCCACGCACCATCCCTCAAGCCGAGGCGCTGGATGCCCTTCTAATAAGCAAAGGCACGGAAGTGGCAGGGCTCATTTCTTTGGATGTGGGCGAAGAGGAAATTGTACAGCGCATTTTATTGCGCGGCCAAACCTCCGGCCGTGCCGACGACAACGACGAGGCCACCGTTCGCAAGCGTATTGCGGTGTATCAAAGCGAGACTGCTCCTGTGTTTGATTACTATGCCGAAAAAGGCAAGAGCCACATTATCAATGGTTTAGGTACGATTGATGACATCGCCGAACGACTCAGTGATGTTGTTGAATCGTTTGGCAAGGATTGAGATTGGACGTCTTTTTAAAAAGTTGTCCAATCTAAGGCAGGAAGCAAACTGGGAAGTGCTACTTTTGAGCCGAAAATGTAGCCCGGAACTCCGTTCCGGGTCATCCCGGAACGGAGTTCCGGGCTACTTTCACCAAACGCAGTATTCATGGCGCTCTCTTCCACCCCGTGGCAGGCACTCTGGAATCGCTTGCCCGCTCCTTTGCAAAACCGCTATTATCTCACACTGGTAGTGTTTTTGTTCATTATGGTTTTCTTGGACAGGCACAGTTTGTGGACGCAATGGAAACTTTTGCGCGCGCAAAAACAATTGGATGCTGACCGTGCTTTTTACCAAGATAAAATCAAGGAAGCGCGGGAAGAGGCCGAAGATTTTGAATTGACCAAAGAAAAGTTTGCTCGTGAACACTACTACATGAAACGCGCCGACGAAGACGT
>JACMMM010000234.1 GCA_014379065.1 Saprospiraceae bacterium | reverse complement strand
CTCGGAACACAGCCTCCACTTTTACAATTTCTTGTCCCGGATAGTCAAGCACATACACTGGGATTCCATTGTCGAGCAACACTACTTCTGGACGCGGCAGCACGAGGTGGCGCACTTCATAGATATCTGGGGCGGATTTGCGGTTGAGCATTTTTGAGTGTTTGTGTTTATGTTGGGTATTATTGGCCGGACGCGGCACCTAGCGTGTTCAAGTTTACTGCTTCAGCACCAAACACTTTGAAAACCCGCGCTAAAAAAGAGGGCAAAGGTAGATTTTCCTCGTTTTTTCCACAATTTGTTAATTTCTTTAAAAAAATAGCCCGCCGCAAGGCGTTACTTTTGCTGCCTGATTGGGGTTGCCCAATGGCATTTTTTTTCAAACTCCCCCAAACTCAAACACTGCATTTTGATGAAATTTAGCGTCTCTTCTTCCGAGCTCCTCAAGCAAATCCAGATCGCCAACGGCGCCATCGGTTCCAACCCTGTGCTGCCCATCCTGGAGGATTTCCTTTTCAAAATCGAAGATAAAAAACTCACCATCGCTGCCACAGATCTGGAAACAAGCATCGCGACCACCATTGAGGTGTTGGCTGACGACAATTTTTCCGTGGCCGTGCCCGCCAAAATTCTGCTCGACACCTTAAAAGCGCTCCCACAACAACCTATAACCCTTAGTGTGAATGCTGAAAATTGGAACATCGAGATTACCTCTTCCTACGGTAAGTACAAACTGGCGGGCGAAAACGGAGAGGATTTCCCAAATATCCCTGAGCCAGACAGCGTGGATACGGTGAAAATCAACAGCAAATACTTGCTGGATGCCATCAACAACACAGTCTTTGCCACCTCTGCCGACGAACTCCGACCTGCGATGACAGGGGTGTATTTCCAAATCGAAAACGATAAGCTGACTTGCGTGGCCACCGATGCGCACAAACTTGTTAAATACAGTACCCACCACCTCGCCGGCGAAGTCACCACTACCTTCATTGTGCCAAAAAAAGCGCTCAACTTGCTCAAAAACGCCCTGCCCGCTGGTGAAGGAGTGACCATTTCGTTCAATAAAGCAAACGCTTTTTTTGCATTTGGAGGCATGAAACTCGTATGCCGCCTCATTGACGCGCGTTATCCAGACTACAACGCCGTCATCCCGATTGACAACCCCAACAACATGACCGCTAACCGTAGCGACTTCCAAAATTCACTCAAAAGGATCGCTATTTACGCTAACAAAACTACCAACCAAGTAGTTTTCGAGCTTACAGACAAAAGCTTGACGGTGAGCGCTCAAGACCTTGATTTTTCAAACGAGGCAACGGAGCAAATTCCTTGCACTTACAACGGGGCGCCCATGAAGATCGCCTTCAATGCCCGATTCCTCGCTGAAATGCTCGGTGTGCTCGATTCCGAAGAAGTGCAGATGTAATTTAGCAGCCCCAGCCGCGCTGGTATCCTTACACCTGTTGAAGAAAATAACAACGACCGGGATATTTTAATGCTCGTAATGCCCGTGATGCTAAACAATTAGTGTGCTGAATCGGTCAAAAACAAACACCCCGAAGGGCGCAATGCCCCTTCGGGGTGTTTGTTTTTGAAGCGTGTTAAATACAGCCCAGGTTCTTTTTATTTTGAAAAGCGTGTAAATCTACTGCCAATAAAGAATAAAATATTTAAATTTGGCTCAAACAAAAAGTTTTTTTATTAAAAATAAACCTATTAGCTTGCACGGCCAAAAAGAAATGAGCACCTTTGTCATTCACTTGGGAAAGCACCTCTTATAGTCTGGAATTTTAATCGCATTCATCCGGCTATCTTTTTGAAGGGCATCATTCAACGATTTCGTGTTTTTAAGCAGACAACAACACCCTAAGAATGTTGTTGTACAAGCAGAGTCCCTCTTTTTCGACAGAAAAGACAATTTGGCGTGTCCTGTCGTAAAAGAAATTATGTCCTCTGCTCTTTCTGAGCGCATGCCTGTTCGCATGGAGTTCTTTTTGTCGCCATCATGGTTATACCTGCCAATTGAAAACAATTCAAACTTAAACAGCAAGCAGGATGACAGCACAGCAACAAGCATTACCGTTAAAGGTGGTCTTCAGAGGCCGCCTCGAGTTTGGTTCTCAAAGAACCTATGATATGGTATTGAAGCACTGGAACACCCGTGTGGAAAACTATTTCAAAGCCGATGTCTTGTTCACTGCCGAGCAAGTTTTCAGTGAAGAGGGCTATGCACTCACGGTGCCACAGCAAACTTTGATGAGTACCCAAAAGCGCTGGCGCAGTACAACAGCTTTGCTACATGAAGTGGCACAGTATGCACTTGCCGGCAATGTGGGCGCCTGGTGGGTGGCAAATGGCAAGGTCTTAGACCAACACTTGATCGAGCCAAATACCGACAAAGCTGCCGTGTCAGAATACCTGCGCGGCCGAGATCTCGTGCAACAAGGTGGCATGGAACAAGCTTCCGAAGCGCTGACCAGTGCCATCGAAAAATATGCAAACAATGCACTGGCATATGAGCGCCGGGGTTATGTGAATTACAAACTGAAAAACTACAACGATGCGCTTTACGATTTCACCAAGAGCATTGCCATTTATGCACACAATCCAGAGCCTTTTTATGGTCGAGGCAAAATAAACATGCTCAAAAATGAATGGGATAGTGCCATTCTAGATTTTCAGAATACCATTGACAGATCGCTGGCGGTACAGCCCATTTATTGGTTGGCACGCCTACGCAAAGCCGATTGTCTCTACCACGCAAAACGCTACGCAGCAGCGATACCGGAATTGAAACTTTATCTCCAACGCTCTTTTTCGGAGAATGACCCGAACATTCGCTTCCGCCCAAAAGCAGAGTTTTTGATGGCGGAATGCGAGAAGTTGGTGAAGGGATAAGATACTGGATATTAGAAGTGGGGGCCCCACACGGGCGCCCCCTGAGGTTTTTTTTATTAATGT
>JACMMM010000233.1 GCA_014379065.1 Saprospiraceae bacterium | reverse complement strand
ATTATAAAACCATTCAAGGAAAAATGTTTCTCGCGCTCATTGACCCTCCTCTATAACAAGAAAACCTGGATCAAACGGCGCAAAATGCTCCTTCAACGTATGGATAAACCCCTCCCCGTACTTCAAAACATACGGCAGGAAATTGTCGTACCGCTCCTGTAAACCACCCGCCGGGAAAAGCTTTTCTTTCAGAGCACGGAGTTGATTGAGTGTCGTTTCATGCTTTTGTTTTTCAGAGCGCACCAAGCGGCCTTGCCATTGCTCCAGCCCTCCTACTGCTTTTACAGATTCTGCTAAAACAGATTTCTCTAAAGTTGGGTCAATCGCCATCGCTTTGGTGGCTACTTGCTCAAATATTTTTTTCAATTCATTGATTTCCAATTCCAAACTCACCTCGCCTGATGCGTTTTGTTCCACAAAACTTCGGATTAGCGCATCGGAATCTGCAAAAAATTGAGCAGGCGAAAATCCAAGTTTTGACAATTTTTTCCCCGCATCACGGTCGAGCCAAAGCATTGAATGCCGCCGTACCAGCATCGGAAACTGCACCTCAAAATGACGGAACAACGATTTCCGTTCAAGCCAATAGGCCAACTCCCCGCCACCGCCGACGTATGCGAGGTTGGGCAAAATGGTTTCCTGAAAAAGCGGCCGCAGCACCACATTCGGGCTAAACCGCTCTGGGTGAGATTCCAATTCAGCAAGAATTTCTTCTTTGGAAAAAACCTGATTGGTGTTCAAGACTTTGTACAAACCTGCTTCCAAAATGATGCGCTCGCGCGACTCTGGCATCAGGTAAAAAAGGTTGATTTCCCGCGGTGCTGCCTGGGCTTTGAAACCCAATTCCGTCAATTGCCCAATCGTTTCGTTCACGAGGCGGAAGGCGGGCTGCTCCATCAGTTCAGCCTGGATGATGGGAATAAAATGACGTTTCAGCACAGCATCGTTCATGTTCAAAACCACCAGTCCGTACGGCCCAAAAAACTCATGCAGCAAGGCTTGTGTAGCTTCTGCAAATGTTTTGGCGTTGTGATAGCATTTTTCAACACGCTCAAAAAGTGCCCGACCAGCATCGCTTTCGCCCAAAATAGCTCGGAGTTCCTCAAGCGGTGAGACGAGGCTCTCCGCACTCATACTGCCAACGGGCCCCGATTCATTAGGCTGCCATACGATTTGCTTGCCGAACAAATGGGCCTTGTTGACTTCTTCAAGGTCGTGATCTTCGCTGCCCAATACGAACACGGGTACTATCCGCTGTTTTCCACCCGTGCGATCTTCTACGGCTTCTGCTAAATTGATGGCTGTCAATGCCTTATACAGGAAATAGAGTGGGCCTAGGAACAGGCTTGGCTGATGCGCTGTTACAATAGTAAAGGCATTGTCGTGGCCCAAAGCCTCGATGTTTCGATTGACTATTTCTTGGCTGGGTAGGTTTTGATATTGGCGTGTGAGCGCATCAACAAGGTCAATACGGGGATATACCTTGCCTTCTTTTTCCTTTATAATCTGCTCAAACGATTCAAGTTGGGGCACGTAGGTATAAAAGGGTTTAAGGCGCTCATCGCCAGTAGTATATGCAAGGTCGGACTTGGACAATTGGGGAACTTGAAGGAAGGGTAGAATGGATTTGCGCATAGAAATTTAGGTGATGCATCGTGTCAAGGCCACGTTTTTTTTGTACACCTCGGAGGTCTTCGAAGACCTCCGAGGTGTACAAAAAAACGTGGCCTTGACCGCGAGCAAGGAAACAAGCAAACGCAACAGAGGTTTTTGATTTGTCAAATTTGTCGGTATGCCGACTACAGAGATACATTTGCGTGTTACCTAGTAAACCCTGCCTACCGGCAGGCAGGCAATCACCAGTTAACCAATCACCAGTTCTACCAATCACCAGCTTCGTGAACTTTCCCTTTTTCATCGCCCGCCGCATCGCCTTTTCGGCTGGAAAAAACTTTTCCAAGCTCATCATCCGCATCGCAGTGGTGGCAGTAGCCTTGAGTGTGGCGGTGATGATTGCATCATCGGCACTCATCTCGGGCTTCAAAAGCGAGATTAGCCGTAAGATTTTTGAATTTTGGGGTCATATCCATATTTCAGACACAGCCTATTCTCTTTCGTTTGAACCGCAACCCATTGAAATAAAGCAGGATTTTTATCCGTCATTGGATACTGTCCGCACCGTTTCGCCGGAAGTATTAAAACAAATGGAATGGCGTGGCAAGCCTCCTCGGGGAGGCATCCGGCACATCCAGGCTTTTGCGCACAAACCCGGGATTATTCGCACGAAAACAGCCTTGGAAGGCATACTGTTGAAAGGCATCGGCAAGGATTTTGACTGGGGAAACTTGCAACCTTACTTGCTCGAAGGCAAACCCATCACCATCTCAGACACTGCGGTTTCGCGTGAAATCATCATCAGCCGCCAGACTGCCGACAGGCTTCAGGTAGGCGTGGGCGACAAGTTCATCATACATTTTGTGAAGGACCGCGACCAGACGCGCCGGATGTTCCAAATCTGCGGGATTTACAAAACTGGGCTGGAAGAATATGACCGAAAATTTGCCCTATGCGATATCCGACAGGTGCAAAGCCTTCTCGGCTGGCAAGAAGACAAAGTGGCAGGCTTTGAACTTTGGCTCGATGACTTGCGCGACCTCGAACTCTACAATGATTATATCTACCAAGAAGTGTTGCCCGAAGACCTGCTCTCGGTGAGCATCCGCGACAAGTTCCCTTCCATTTTTGAGTGGCTCGAATTACAGGATTACAATGAAATTGTGATTCTGGTGTTGATGCTCGCCGTGGCCATCATCAACATGATTACGGCACTGCTGGTGCTGGTGCTCGAACGCAGCACGATGATTGGCGTCCTAAAAGCGCTCGGCGCGGAGAACCACCGCATTCGTTCTGTCTTCTTGTACCACGCGGCGGTCATCACACTCAACGGCATGTTTTGGGGCAACTTAATCGGTCTCGGTTTTTGTTGGCTTCAAGACCGTTTTCACCTCATCCGTCTCAACGAAGCAGACTACTACCTTTCTTATGCTCCAGTGCATATTGAATGGTTGACGGTGCTGGGTATCAACCTGGGCACACTGACTATTACCTTGGTTTTCTTGTTGTTGCCGTCGTTGGTGGTGTCAGGGATTGCGCCGGTGCGGGCGATTAGGTTTAAGTAGCATATTCACATTCAAATGGCCTTCGCAAGGCGAAGCCAACAAAATCGAAAAAATTATGTGGTTTTTTACTACTTCGGTCAGAAACGCAGCGCTTATTTGGATTTGAGCCCCAAGGCTTAAGTAGAGTCTTCTTTTCCCCTCATTTCCTCACGATCTGTATCCCACGGGCTTGTTCTTCCTTTTCGCGGTGACATTTAATGGCATCTTCAGATGCTTTAGCAGCAATGCGTTCAACTTCAATGTCAATCTTAATTATTAACTCTTGTGCTACGCTTTTTATGCCTTGCGCTACTTGATAATATATTTCTTCCCGAATGGTGGACGATTCTATAGACTTGATTGGGTGAGTATCCTTGGGCAATGCTTTAAATTGGCCGATATCAAAATGTTCTCGCCAGTCACAGCGACGTACAATGATAGGAATCAGAGTCGCTTGGCCGTCGCGATGTCGTTGGAGTGCGGTTTGTAGTTCTGTAAGCATGGACATCAAAGTTTTCGTCACCGTAAAGCCGCGCCATGGAATTCAAATGTTTTCATTCTCAAGAATTTCTTGATCAATTTCCGCTTTGTTGGCACGATAGTATGCCCAAGCATTGAGCAAATCCTCAGCACGAAGCGCGGGAAATGAACTGAGCAAATGTGCTTCGCTTGCGCCCGCATTCCGCGCCTCGACCAGCAACCAAACGGGTATACGTGTGCGTACGATGCAGGCGCTTCCACCACAAACACCAGGGGTCTTTTCAATACCAGGGGTGTAGGCGCTAAGGTCTATTGATACCCAGCGGGCTACCTGTGCCTTCTCTCCAGCAGACAGTGAAGGAAGCAATCGCTCAACTTCTTGCAAGGCGGTCATGTTTGGCATTTTTTACTACAAATTTAATCGCAACAAATTGGACAAAATTTAAAAAATTGTCGAGTTACTCAAAATATCGTTCCGGCCCAAACAAAATCTTTGAACCTTCGCCCGGTGGGTGTTTTCACAACGCTGAAATGCATGAAGTATAACTTTTTGCCAAAAAAATTTGCACAAAGTTATACTTCATGTCAAAAAACAAGGCTTTACTCTTCAAAACGTTACAGGCATCGTCTTCTCTTCCGTCCCCCGTTTGACTTTCACCGTAGTCGTGTCTCCTTTTTTGAACATCGAAAGCCCCTTCATGTAGTCTTGGATATTCTTCACATTGATTTCGCCAAGAGCAATAATGATATCGCCTTTCAAAAGTCCCGCTTTTGAAGCAGGTTTCCCATCCGTAACGCCATCTATGTGCAATCCTTCGCCTTCATAGGTGTAATCAGGCATGATACCGAGCGTAACCTTGAAACTCGCATTAGTGCTTTCTTTGGATTTTGTTTCCTGAAACTTCAGTTTTGGTTGATTGTCAAGTTTTTGTATCACTTGAAGCACGGTTTCTACCACTTGGATCTCACCTTTGAAATTCACCTTGTCAATGTCGTCAGAAGGTTTGTGGTAATCCGAGTGCTGGCCCGTGAAGAAGAAAAGCACCGGGATATTTTTCAAATAAAACGAGGTGTGATCGCTTGGCCCTACGCCTGCGCTGTCGAGCTTGATGCTCAAGCCAGTGGTAATGCCTTTCAGTGTCGGCACAAAATCCGGCGCGGTGCCAACGCCGCCCACGACCAGTTTTTTCTCTGCGTTTAGGCGGCCAATCATGTCCATATTAATCATAAAACTCACTTGGGAAAGGTCTATGGTGGGATATTCTGTATATTT
>JACMMM010000232.1 GCA_014379065.1 Saprospiraceae bacterium | reverse complement strand
TGATGGTAATCCAGTGATAGCCGCTTATTCACGTTCGGCGAATTATCCGGTTCAGCCAAATGCCGCTCAAAAAACATACCTGGGTAATTATGAAGGTGTTATCACAAAAATATCCGCAGATGGCAGCACCATTCTGGCATCCACTTATCTGGGCGGATCCGGATCAGACGGTATCGAGGGTATTGGAATAGATGCCCAAAACCGGATCTACGTTACTGGATCAACAGATTCACCCGGTTTTTCGGCAACTACCGGCACAGCGTATCAACCCATTATTGGCGGTGGCACTGATGGACATCTTACCGTGTTATCCGCAGATTTGTCGACCATTCTGTACTCAACTTTTATCGGGGGCAGTGCAAATGACAACTTGAGGACCTGTCATGTGGACGAATGGGGAAGGGTGCATGCCGGGGGTGCATCAGGTTCCGCTAACCTTCCCATTCTCAATGCATTTCATCCTACCCTGACAGGCACCAATGCGGGCGTCGCAGTTACCTTTCAGCCAAATGATTTGATGCTACCCGGGGCGCTTTGTGTTCTGAGCAATGATTTTGTTGACCCATGCTTGTCTACGGCCGCTATAGATTTGAACGGACTGGAAATATATGTGTTTCCCAATCCGGCAACGGAATCAATCAGCATCGAAAGCGAGTTTTCTGATAGTTTAAAATGGGTTGAAATTTCCGGCGTGAACGGACAATTAATTATTTCCAAAGCAATTGCAGGAACCAGCCAAAAAATTGATGCCTCCTCTTTTCCAAAGGGCTTCTATTGTTTGAAAATTGTATCAGAATTCGGGATTTTCTCTAAAAAAATATTGTTGCAATAGTCCAATGTTTATTACCGCAAAGAACGCAAAGTGCGCTAAATCAATAATTTGCGTTCTTTGCGCTCTTTGCGGTAAATAATCAAAACATGAATCCCAGCATTCGCAAACACTAAAATTATGGAACCATACACCATCATTGGCGCAGGCGGCGCAATTGGAAATGCACTGGCGCAGGAAATACCGTTGATTTTTATAAGTTGAGAAAAAACGCCTAAGGCATCCATGAAAAGCAAGCCCTGTTTTGAAGAAATTTCAGGTTTCAACGACCGATGGCTCATCATCGCTGGGTTGCCGATTGCGAGTGTCCTCGTGTCATTGTTGTTGTTCGGCGATGCCTATCAACGATTGGACTACAGTTTCATGGCCGTATGCATCCCAATGTCCTTGGTTTACACCACAGTCTTTTGGTTCGGGATGCGCTGGATTTATAGTGAATTGAAGTGGCGTCACCCCTCGAACCATGCCATTGGGAAGCGCGTTCTTGGCGTATTTTTGAGCTTCGTTGTACTGTTTTTTTCGGTAGATATCGTGCTGCATCGCCTTTTTAAAGCACTGGGTATTGGCCATGGCGGTGAGCCAAATTCCATTGTCAAGTTTATCGCTTCGCTGATCCTTTGTGCCCTGATCATTACCTTGTACGAGGCTATTTCCTTCTACGTTCAATTGCAACGGACTGTCGCAGAAAAAGAGCAGCTGGCAAGGCAAAACGTTGAATCTCAATTGGAAGGGCTGCGCAATCAGGTGAACCCGCACTTCTTGTTCAATAGCCTGAATACTTTGGCCTATTTGATACCTGAAGATCCAGACAGAGCCGTGCGTTTTTTGCAACAAATGAGCAATGTCTATCGCTATGTGCTCGAAAGTCGCGATTCAAAAATAATTCCGCTCAGTAAGGAGCTGGAGTTTTTGGACGCATACATTTTCCTGTTGAAAGAGCGCTTTGGCGACAATTTACAGGTGAAAATCAGGGATTTAGAGGGCAAAAGCAACTTTGCCATCGTTCCCCTTTCCTTGCAGATGCTTTTTGAAAACGTTATCAAGCACAACATAATGTCGGTCGAAAAACCGCTTACCATTGAAGTTTTTGTGGAAAATGGCCACCTGGTGATCCGCAACAATTTGCAAAAGAAAAATCAGGTGATGGACTCCACGGGTGTCGGCTTGCAGAACATCCGCGACCGATATCGCATGATAACCGATAAACAGGTGGAGGTCATTGCATCGCAACAGTATTTCACCGTAGCCTTGCCAATCCTAGAAGTCAACGAAAATTAGCCTTCCAAAGTCCAACGTCCATAGTCCAATATCCAACGTCTATAATCCAACGTCCACGCATACATGCAAACCCTCGTAATAGAAGACGAAATCCCCGCCGCGCGTCGGCTCAGCAAGATGGTGGTGGCTGCACGGCCCGCCGCCAATATTCTGGATACGCTCGATTCCGTGGAAAGCGCCGTGCGTTGGCTGCGCACCTTCCCTTCCCCAGATTTGATTTTCATGGATATTCAAATCGCGGACGGACTGAGTTTTGATATTTTCAAACAAGTGGAGATAACAGCCCCAGTAGTGTTCACCACCGCTTTTGACCAATATGCCGTGCGGGCCTTCAAAGTGAGCGCGGTAGACTACTTGCTTAAACCCATTGATCCCAAAGACCTTGAGAGCGCTTTGCAAAAATTTGAAAACCAACGGTTTAAACAAAGCCCTTTGGACATTGAGGCACTTTCTCGCCTAATCAAGAAAGAATCCTACAAAGATCGCTTTTTGGTAAAAAGTGGTCAGCAGCTCACGTTTTTGGCGGCTTCTGATATTGCATATTTTCGTTCTTCCGATGGCCTCACACAAGCGCATACCATCAGCGGAAAAAAATATTTTGTAGAAAACACTTTGGAAGATCTCGAAGGCCTGCTCGATCCGCGTGAGTTTTTCCGCATCAGCCGTGGGCTTACCGTTCGACTCAGTGCCATCCAAAAAATCCACCCGCACCTGAATGGCCGACTGAAGCTCGAGCTATCTCCCGCGTCCCCCGAAGACGTTTTTGTGAGCCGTGAACGTGCTGGCGAGTTCAAGTCTTGGCTGGGAGGCTAAAACGGGCCAAATGCGCGCTTGTGCAAAAGTTGTCGGCTTTTTGTCAACCGATTTTGCAACATTTGCCCACAAAAGCACCCGTTTCAAGATGCCGAAATTCAAATTTACTTCGCTTTTTGCCTATTGGCTTTGCGCTGCGCTGTTGGTGGCGGCCTCCATGTTCTACTACCCAAAATGGAGCAAGCCCGCCACAGAGGCCACCATCAGTTGGGACGTGTCGGGTTACTATCTTTATTTGCCGGGAGCCTTGATTTACAAGGATTTGAAACAGTTGAAATGGTGGGATGCTATTGATGCAAAATATCATCCTGGCCCCGGCATGGGCCAAGCATTTCAACATCCATCGGGCAATTGGGTAATGAAATATCCCATGGGTCAAGCCTTGCAATTCCTGCCATGGTTTGCAGTGGCCCACCTCCTTGCCGAACCGCTTGGATATCCCGCCGCCGGCTTTTCGTTGCCTTATCAAGCCGCTATCAGTTGGGGCAGTTTGCGTGTCG
>JACMMM010000231.1 GCA_014379065.1 Saprospiraceae bacterium | reverse complement strand
CCTTGCAGCGTACGATTTGCTCGAAGCACCCTCTTCCGAAACGTTTTTGGCGCTCACGGCCGCACTCGAAGACCATCATTTGCTTTTTGAAAAAGACGAATTAACCTCGCTATACCAATGCGCCCTCAACCATTGCATTCGACGCATCAATGCCGGTCAGCCAGAGGCTTATGCGGACGCACTGGCGCTCTACCGCAGCTTGCTTGATCGCGGCTTGTTGCTACAGCATGGCGGCAGACTTTCTCAATGGGCTTATAAAAACATTGCCACCACGGGCCTTCGGACGGGTGCGTTTGAGTGGACCGAGCAGTTCCTGCATCAATATCGCGACGCACTGCCGCCCGCTGAGCGCGACAACGCCTTTGCCTTCAATCTGGCCACCTTATACTTTGAAAAACAGGAACTTGCGAGCACCTTGCAGACCTTGCAAAATGTAGAGTTCACCGACTTTACCTACCATGTCGGCGCAAAAATCCTGCAACTCAAAACCTTTTACCTGCTCAACGAGGCGGATGCACTCATCTCCCTGCTCGCCACCACAGAACAACTCCTCAGGCGCGACAAAACACTCTCCCCATTTGGCAAGGCCACCAATTTGAATTTCTTGCGTATGCTCCGACAAGCCAACAAATGGAAAATGAAAAAGGCCCGATTGTCTGTCTTAAAAGCAAAACGGGAGCGCCTGACGCTTATTGAAAAGGTTGCCGCGCTGCAACCCCTTGCGAACAAGGATTGGTTGTTGAAAGTATTGAGCGGTGAAGAATAAAATTAAAAACAAAAAGTTTTATTTAAAAAAACAAATTGCACTACTTTCGCCTCCAAATTTGAAACACTATGACAACTCCTTTTCTTGGTCTCCGCACCTGTATCTATCGCGTTCCCGATGTGGCTGCTGCCGCTGAGTGGTATTCCAATGCCTTGGGAATCAAGCCTTACTTCAACGAGCCATTTTATGTTGGCTTCAATGTGGGAGGGTATGAGCTTGGCTTACATCCTGAAGGCCCCGCCTCCGCCAAGGCTACGGCGGGTAAAGGAGATAACATCGAAACTTATTGGGGCGTGGAGGAGATCCAAGCAACATTCGCCCACCTCATTGCAGCCGGTGCCACCGCCCATGAACAACCCAATAATGTCGGCGAGGACCTCTGGGTGGCGATGGTCAAAGACCCTTGGGGGAATATTATTGGGATAATTCAGAACCCGCATTTTAAAATTCAATGAGTAGCCCAACTATTCTCCAAACCATACCACTCGTCCGCATTTTCGACGAGCAAAAAGCACGAGAATACTACTGCGATTGGCTTGGCTTTCAGATTGATTGGGAGCACCGATTCGAAGAAGGCATGCCGTTGTACATGCAGGTTTCGCTGGGAAATCTGACGCTCCACCTTTCGGAACACGCCGGCGACTGCATGCCTGGTGGCAAGGTTTTCCTGAGATGCAATGGCCTGCGAGAATGGCACCAGATCATAGCCGCCAAAAATTACAAATACTATAGGCCAAGCATAGAAGATGCTTTTTGGGGCGGGATTTGTATGTATTTGACAGACCCGTTTGGGAATAAATTGTTGTTCAGCGAAAACGAAGAGCCCCAGCAATAAACGACTCCAAGAAGCCAAAATCTGTAAGTTTGACCTAAATTCAAACCCTATTTTGCCACCCAAAAAACCTTCAGCTTGCATCAACACAAACCCCCAAACCAGACCGACCATCAAAAACTGT
>JACMMM010000230.1 GCA_014379065.1 Saprospiraceae bacterium | reverse complement strand
TTACAACCCAAACGCCTTCCAGTCGACCCAACCTGCTCATGTTCCTTTCCAATCCCGGAACCCAATGAATGTCCTTGTGGGGATCAAAGAAAAAGCGGAAGAAAACCATCCACAAGAACGCACCACCGAATCCGGAAATGACGACGTTCTGGTCAATAATAATTTTTTGAAATGCGTGCGGATCTTGCCAGGTCATAGCCAAAACAGCGTCAAAGGGAAGCGAGCTCACCAGCCATACGATTACTATCGGAAACACGATACGCATGCCGAAAACCGCAATCAAAATGCCAATGGTCAAAAACATTTTTCGCCAAAACGGCGGCATCGTTTCGAGGATCTTTGCGTTGACCACCGCGTTGTCAAACGAGAGCGAAGTCTCCAAAATCCCGAGCATGAGGGCAGTAAACAACAGCGAAACGCCCGCGCCGAGCGTTCCCCCCGATTGGTACCCCAGCCAAAACGAAACAGCGAGTGCGACAAGCGCAAAGGCCGAAGACCAGCCATAAAAGCGAAAGAAGGTTTTCATGCCGACAAATTAGCTGATACGGTGTTCAATGTCCAGACACGGTGGCCTTTTCCTCGCCTCGGGGTCTGTCCCCTAATTCAGCGGAAACTTTTTCCGTTGAGAACTCAAATGTCGAACTGCTTTCATAGCAACAAATAATATTAGTGTATTCACAACGGTGTTTGTAAAAATAGCCAACTCAAAATTAGTATTTGACCATGATTCAAAAAGTAGAAATTGAGGGAAGCTAAATACTCGCCACAAACCATTGAGCATCCAAAGGCCGTTGCTGGCAACGGGAAAGGCCAACAGAAAAAAACCAATTGAATACGAAATGATTGCATGGAGAATCAGAAAAAAAAGGAGTCCTCTGATGAAATTCTTCATACTTTTTGCTTCATTTTTTTCGTATAGTTTCGGCGATTGCGAATCCAAACCGTTGCAACGAAAACAAGCGATAGAAATAAGAAAATTATTGCAACAATGTAATAATACTTTTCCTCTTGGGGCCGGTTCACTGCTAAAACATTCCCAAACAAATCGTCAAGAGAAACTTCTTGTGTTCCACTCGAGAAACGTATTGCAGTAGTTGGCATTCCCAGTTCGAAATTACCTTCTATATTTCGCCCGTCTCCATATTCGATCTTGCCACGGCCATTAAGGATACCATTCGAAAATTGGCCAGAATAGAAACCAAATTTTGACAAGAACATGACTCCATCTCCGTTCAATAATCCGCCTGAAATTTCACCAGAATAATAGTCACCATTTCCATATTTGTACGTACCACTTCCACTCATCTGTCCTTCTTTAAACGAACCATTATATAAATCACCATTCTTGTACGTCAGGGTTCCTGTGCCTTCAAACAAACCATCTTTAAATTCTCCCTTGTAGATATATGCACTTGTCTCAAACGTCCCGGCTCCCGCAAATTCACCTTTCAGAAAGTTGCCTTCGTACTTGTCCCCGTTGGCAAATATTCTTTTTCCAATTCCATCGAAGACCCCATTCACGGTTCGGCCAAAGTAAACTGACCCATCAGCGAGTTTAATTGTGTTATTCTCGGACCACAAAGGCCCTGCTATAACAAGACACAAAAGAAACCCAATAAGGGGCCGTCTTCTTAAAAACGATCTGTTATTGATCATTGTTCTACCTCTTTTTGGCTATCTGCTTCACTCTACAATTTACTCGTTCGATCTTTTGTAACACTGAGAGACTCAAAGATCAACTGATGCAATCGAACGAAAGTCTTCGAGGAAGATTGCAACCTCAACTCCCCGAAATGATTTTCGTTCAGTAGACGTCGCCGGTTAAACAAAGTTTGGACTTGATCAATTTTGGATCGGCGGGATGCTTGGGAATTTGAGAACAAGACATTTTCAATTTGGCTCGCAATAGTTATCGTCGATAACGACCAATGATCTGAATAGATCCTACAACCAAAACCATATAGAAAATAAAGCCAATAATTATTGATACGATGTCAGACAAACCAATACTTGTGAAAAATTTATTCACTATAGCTCCTTCCTGGCTGCTCTTTCCGGACTATGTTATTTCTGGCAGTCTGCATTGCTTTGCAAAAAACACTGCCCTGCCTCTTCCTATTTTTTCCGAAACCCAATAAACGCCAGCACCAAACTGAGCAAGAAACTGACGCCAATCAAGAACGGCATGCTGATGAGAAGTCCCGACACAAAACTTGGTAGGTCGCGAAAGCTGCCATCGACTTGAATCAGGCCGAAAAACACTGTGTAGACGGGAATGTCGCCAAAGTCTGGCAGAAGCATGTAGCCTGTCAGTAGGCTTGCGTTGCACGTAATCAGGAGGACGGTCCAGAATCGCGGTGTGTCGGGAAAGGCGGCAATTCTATTGAGTGCCCGGATGCTCACAACTGTGTGAAAGGCCAAATGAATCAAAATCGGGAGGCCAAACAGCACGAGGAGCCATCCGGCGTTGAGGATCTTGGAGGCGATTACGATTGCATCGATGGCTACAAGTGCCACTATTAATCCATTTTTCTGCGTTCTGTTCATTGTCTTATTCCTCTACAGCTCGGTAGCCACACCGGCATCCGCAAACGAGGCCATTTCGGTCATTATCCTGCAGCCAGCGTCAATACAAGTGAGGGCAAGTGCTGCGCCCGTGCCTTCTCCCAATCGCAATCCGAGGTCCAGAAGTGGTTCAAGTCCCATCAAATCCAAAGCGAAGGCTTGGCCTTTTTCCACCGAACGGTGTCCGCTAAACAGCCAGTCTGTAGTTGCGGGACACAGGAGCGCGGCGATCAAACCGCCAGAGGTGGCGATTAACCCGTCAAGAATGATTGGTATTTGAGCTGCAGCCGCCCCGAGAACAAAGCCCGCTATGCCGGCAATTTCCAGACCACCGACAGAGCGCAGAATTTCCAGACCATCGCGGGGATCGGGTTTGTGGAGGGCCAGTGCTGAGCGGATTACCGCTACCTTGTGCGCCAATCCTGCATCGTCGATCCCAGTTCCGCGCCCGCTAACTTCGGCAGCGTCGCGCCCGGTGGCAGCCGCAATAATTGCGGCGGCGGCCGTGGAATTGCCGATTCCCATTTCGCCCACGGCGACGATAGCAGGCGAATCGCCTGCGACGATATTCCAGGCTCGAATGCCGTTTTCGAGTGCCTGCAGGGTTTCTTCGTGAGTCATGGCCGCTTCCTGAAGCATGTTGCGACTTCCTTTTCGCACTTTGAGGTCGAGCAGGTCGGGATGTGGAGCAAAGTCAAAGTTAACGCCCATGTCGGCTATGCGCAGTCGGATGTTCTGCATGCGGCACAACACGTTTATCGCGGCGCCTCCACCCAAAAAATTGAGGACCATTTGAGGCGTAACCTCTGCAGGGAAGGCCGAAACGCCTTCGGCCGCGACCCCGTGGTCGGCAGCAAAAACCACGAGCGATGCCGGCTGGGTGCGTGGCTTTAAACTGCCTTGCATCATGCTCATGCGGATGCCTACTTCTTCTAGACGTCCGAGGCTGCCACGGGGCTTGGATTTGTTGTCCATTGCGGCACGGATGATAGCTTCGGTACTTCGATCCAAGGGTTTGATTGCGGCGATGGTGTCTTTCAGGTTCATGGATTCTCCTTAGAAAAATTGAGGGCACCGGAGGCCTCGCGATTGGAATCAAGGTCTGT
>JACMMM010000229.1 GCA_014379065.1 Saprospiraceae bacterium | reverse complement strand
GTAAAAAGGCGGATGCGGATAAAGGTGAATCTCTGAGCATTAATATAACACTAATTCTGTTCCAAGTCATTTAGCGTCTCTAAATACCTGTCTATCAGCACGTTGAACGATCTGGCAAAAGCCTAATCCGATATATTATCGGAACAATGGTCAGTTTATCGGGTTTTTCCGAGAAAATATCGGCATGAATAATTTCCCGAAAGTTTGAAACTTTCGAGGAGTTGGAGATCCTGTTTAGTGCAAATATGCAAGGTAAATCACCACACCAAGCACCACCACAATCAGCGTGGCCCAAGCCGCACCTCGGTCACGACGGCGCTCCTGATAGTCTTCGTAACGGCGCTCCCACTCGCGTTCTTGCCTGCGCCAATTCCAAGGTTCTCGCAAGCGGCTTTCTTCGTTATCATCGTTGAAATTGGCAAAACGGCTGCGTTCGTCAAAACTGGATTGGTCAAAAATCTGTGAAAACAAAAAGGCAACTGCAAGGATGATGAAGGCTACTGTGTACATGGGAACAAATTTTAAGGATGAATAAATCGGTTGAGTGTTCTTGTGCAAGGAGTTGTGTTTTTAGTGCCTTGCATTGAATACTCTCTTGCGATTACTGTTCCAAATCATACCATTCCCAAAAATCCATTGATAATGAACATTTTATAAAAAATATGAAACGTGGTTGCCCGATTTTTTTAAGAAAAGACCCGATTTTTTGTCGGATATGACCGAAAAAACTTGGCTTCTGAGTGAATCGCAAGCCCCCCCTCATTTTCACCTTTCTTTACCTTTCTTCAAAACCTCTTTACCCTTCCCCCTGCCGAGCGCCCCCACCTTTGCTTCATCAATTGCGAAGGGTATTTCAAGCCAGTCGCCTTGACCGAAACCATTTTTCTCACTTCACAACATTTCTAACAATGAAAAAGATTCTGTTGCTCGCAGCAACGGCCATGCTCCTTATCGCCAATGCTTGCCAAAAAGAAAACCCTACAACCCAAAACACGGCAGAAGAAACCCTGCAAATGAAACAGTACCTCGCCGACACCTACGGCTTCAAACCGGAAAGTATCGTAGAAGAACAAGACCACTTTGTAGTAGAAGGCGACCAGTGTTTCTCGATAAAAGACTTTTGGGAAAGCTACGGCATGACTGTCGAGAACGAGTTCATGGTAGATGCCGCGCATGAGGCTGGCGCCGCCAATGACCGCAAGCATTACCGTTATACCTATTTGGTGACTAAGACCAAAACCATCAAGATTCGGATACTCACAGGAGTACCTCAAGCATGGCAGAATGCTATCATAAAAGCAGTAACGGACTGGAATGCGATGGCCGGCGGCCTTACCTTTATGATTCAATATGCTTCTAGCCCTGCCTCTGGTGTGGTCAATGTTAGCATGAAAACATTGGCAAGTGATGAATTTGCCGAGGCTTATTACCCAACAAGCAATGGGCAGCCTGGCTCGGAATTGCATATCAATCCGCTGTTTAACAGCGAGGGCGCACTAAATCAAAATGGCAAAGTCGGGGTGATTGCACACGAAATCGGCCACACGCTTGGTATCCGGCATACGGACAGCGGCCAAGGATCTTTGATAACAAACGTAAGCACTTCATGTAAAAATAATCCGGACCCAAATTCAGTCATGTCGGCTGAGGGCGATTTCTATTATGGTTTTACGATCTGTGACAAACAGGCGTACTTCGCCCTTTACCCAAAGTAACCAAAGTTGGAATACCGATAGATCAATTATTGTCATGGCATGAAAAAAAGCCGCACCTGAACTAGGTGTGGCTTTTTTTCATGCCATGGACGCGGGTAAAATTACTTGATCACCTTGATCTTCATCTTCACATCTTTCAGCGGGCGATCACCGGGTGCTTTTTCCACGGCAGCGATTTTGTCAATCACGTCCAAACCTTTTATGACGCGACCAAATACGGTGTAATCTTGGTCGAGTTGCGGGGTTCCACCCTCGGCGAGGTAAGCTGCGCGCTGTTCGGGCGTATAGTGGAAGCGATGCATTGTCTCGATTTGGTTGAGGGTCTGCTCGTTCACGGGGCTGCCTTGCACGATATAAAACTGTGAGCCGCTTGATTTTTTCTCCGGGTTGCCGGGGCCGCCCCTGCGGGCAGCGGCCAGTGCTCCTTTGAGGTGGCAGATCGAATCCACAAATTCAGCGGGTACTTGGTAACTCGGCCCACCCATGCCAAGGGCTGTTCCAGCAGGGGCATTGCGCGAATCAGGGTCGCCGCCCTGGATCATAAACCCGTTGATGACGCGGTGGAAAAGCAGGTCGTTGTAATAACCTTCTTCGGCGAGTTTGATAAAGTTGTCGCGGTGTTTGGGGGTGGCGTTGTAGAGTTCGGCGGTCATGGTGCCGAAATCGGTTTCGATTTCCACGAGGCAACGCTCGGGGGCTGTAACTTGAACCATTTGTTTGAAAGTTGTGATTTTTTTGCCTTTTTTGGCTGTGAGGGTGACGGTGTAATTTCCAGAATGTGCGTAGCGGTGCGTGGGGTTAGCATCAGTCGAAGTATTGCCGCTTGCCCCGACGGAGGCGGCATCGCCAAAATCCCATGCATAGGTGACGGGTTTCTTTGATGCCGGTGTAGCATTGGTGAACGTGATTTCTGCCGGTGCTACAAACTTTTGGGCTGGCACGGTGAATTTGGCCTGTGCATTAGCAGCAAAGGCGAAGAGCAAAAAGAGGTTGAAAACCAATAGTTTTTTCATGTTTTTGAAAATGTAAGAAAAGGAGTTTTGGCTTACCCGCCATAGCGTTTTGCGCCAAGATGGGCTTACCCGCCTTCTCGCTGTGCGCTATGGCGGGTAAAATGGGCGCAAAGATGGGAATTTATCATTGTTCTTACGATGCCCCACATTGTTACCCAAAAGCAAAACGCCTCATTGCTTCAACAAATTTTTAGAACGCAGCAAGCCCCTAAAACTTTCTTGATCTGATTCGTTTTGAAAACCCGATTTCAAGAGCGGGCTGGCCATGAAAGCATTTTGATAAAGCAGAAAAAAATCTCGGGCTTCCTCCGCTTTTTGGAAGGTTTCCCATTGCAAAACGGATTCGGAAGTCTGCGTTGTTAGGTCAACTTTCTCTTCGCTGAATGTGTAGCGAATGGGATGTTGCAACATGGGGAATTTTGAAAAGTTGCGGCGCGACAGCCACTTGAAAATCACCCACCAAAACCCAAGAAAAAGCGGAACCCAAATCAAGGTTTTGCCGATTTCAAGAAAACTCATTCCTCCGAGATAAAAAGTGCCGCCCAGCCAAACTGCAACGCCCAATAGGAGAACCCATTTGACCCAGCCCGTTTTCAGGTAACTAAACAGGATGTACACTTGGGCTTTGCCAAAAGAATCGGGCGTAAAGGTGAATTCTACTTGAATGGGTTGCATTATTTCTAATTTTTGTGCGGAAAGGTACGCTATCATTATTTTTTTGGGCGTGTTCGGATTTTAAGTGTATTTGCTTATATTTGTATAAAAGTCGCTGATGCTCAACCCCTGCAATCGGCTAACCGTCCAAACCTTAGCCAAATGGGCAAAAACCAAGATTACGACAAGATTATTCGCGAAAGCGTAGAACGTGTCATTCCAACTATCATCGAAAAACTCTGCGGACTTCATCCGAGCGAACTGTTGGATTTACCCACTAGTTTCCAACGAACCCGTGAGCGGCGGCCCGATTTTTTGAAAAAAGCCGTGGAGCCACAACTGGAGTACCTCATCCAAATTGAATTCCAGACCAATTCTGATCGCAAGATGGTAATTCGGATGCTCGACCACTATTCGATGCTGTTCAACCAGTATGGGCTCACGGTGCGTCAGTTTGTCATTTTTATCGGGAATGGCAAAACCAACATGGCCACTGAGATTCAGCACCCCGAACTTCAATTTCGCTATAAGTTGATCAACCTGCGGCATATTGATTGCGATGTATTTATTCAATCTCCAAAACCCGAGGAAATCATTTTGGGCATCCTCGCCGATTTCAAAGGGCAAAATTCTCTGAGCGTCATCCAATCCATTTTGCGCAATCTGAGCAAGAATGTCCGAAACTCAAGAAGCCTGCGCAAGTACTGCACACAGTTGGAAATCCTGTCCAAACTCCGTAATTTGCAGCCCCAAACCATACAACAAATAGAAGCTATGCCTATCACTTATGACATCACCACTGACATTCGCTACCAACAAGGTATCGAGCAAGGTATCGAACAAGGTATTGAACAAGGTATAAGTTTTAAAACACGGAAAACCGTGGAAAAAATGCCCTCAGGCGGCAGATTTTCACTGAGTGAAATTGCCGAGATAGCCGAAGTTTCGATTGACTATGTTTTCAAAGTCCAAAATGAACTGACGGAAAAAGATCTGAAGGGCAAAAAATAACACATGACCCATTTCACACGCCGCATACTCCCCAACGGTCTCCGAGTCCTCGTCCACGAAGATCATTCCACACCTCTCGTGGCTATAAACGTCAGTTATTTTGTCGGTTCGCGCGACGAGCACCCTGAAAAAACTGGCTTTGCGCACCTATTCGAACACCTCATGTTTGCCGGGAGCAAAAACGTGCCCGATTTCGACGACCCGCTCCAGCGCGCCGGAGGCGAAAACAACGCCTACACCACCAACGACTACACCACGTTTTACGAAATCGTGCCCGCCGAAAACCTCGAAACCGCGCTTTGGCTCGAAAGCGATCGGATGCTTGCGCTCAGCATCAACAAAAAATCGCTCGACGTGCAGCGCAAGGTCGTGGTAGAAGAGTTCAAAGAAACTTGTCTCAACGAGCCCTACGGCGACTCCTGGCATCATCTTTCTGAAATGATGTACCAGCATCACCCATATCGTTGGCCGGTCATTGGTCTCGCGCCAGAGCATGTCGAAAACGCCACGATTCAGGATGTGCGCTTCTTTTACAAAAACTGGTACAACCCGGCCAATGCTGTACTCAGTATTGCCGGGAAAGTGAGCGCTGAAGAGGCGTTTGCTCTTGCCGAAAAATGGTTTGCCAATATTCCGGCCTCACAAGTTCCGGTGCGCCAATTGTTGGCTGAACCTCCCCAAACTACACCCGCCCGCAAAGTAGTAACGGCCAATGTGCCCGTTCCTGCAGTGTTCCTGGCTTTCCGCACTCCTGCTCGCGTGGACAAGGAATTTTATTCCGTGGATTTGCTCAGCGATGTGCTGGCTCTAGGGCCCTCGTCACGCCTTTTCCGCCGACTTTTGAAGGAGCGCAATCTCTTCTCCACTATTGATGCTTATGTGACGGCCAATGTTGACCCCGGCTTGCTCGTCATCGAAGGCCGGCCCTCCGAAGGGGTTTCGGTGGATGATGCCCTGGCCGCTATATGGGGTGAATTGGAACTGTTGAAAAAGGAGGCCGTTGAGGAACGAGAGTTGCAAAAAATTCAGCACCGCTTTGAAAGCACACTCGTTTTTTCAGAGACCAGTGTACTGAACAAAGCCCAAAACCTTGCTTTTTACGAATTGCTCGACCGCGCCGAATTGATGAACGAGGAGACGAATATTTACCTTGGTATCACGCCCGCTGAGATGTTCCGAACAGCAAACGAGATTTTCAGGCCGGAGAATTCGGCAACGCTGATTTATTTGCCGGCGCAAGTTGCAGCCGAAGCATCGCTTTAACTCTAATCGTCATTGTCACCAAAGAGGTTCAATGCTTGTCCACTGCTCTTTGCCGCGTTGAACCGCCTTTGATACCCCGTACATTGCCTATCACCATGAAAGCATCCGAGTCAATTTTCTCCACGGCGTTCTGCAATTGGCCTATTTCCAACCGCGTGATGACGGTGAAAAGAATCTCCGTCGAATAATTTCTTCCACGTTTCCCATGCCCACTACTGCCCGTATAGGTGGTAACGCCGACTTGCAATATGTCAACAATGAACTGGCGAATTTCAGCATGATGTGACGAAATTATGGTCACGCCCACGTATTCCTCCACGCCCTCAATAATGAAATCCACGGTTTTGGAAGCCGACAAATACGTCAGAACAGCGTACATGGCAATTTCAAAACCCAGCAAATAAGCTGCCACAGAAAAGATCACCAGGTTGAAAACCAGAATGATATCACCTACGGAAAAAGTGGTTTTTCGGCTCAGAAAAATCGCGAGCACTTCCGTCCCGTCCAACACCGCCCCACCACGAATCGCTAATCCGATACCCACCCCCAGGAAAAAGCCCCCGAAGGTGGCAATCAACAATTTGTCAGTTGTTATGAGCGGATAGGGTATAAGTACTATGACCAGCGCTACTGCCGTCACAGCCAAAATGCTTTTGAATGCAAAAGAGCGGCTGATTTGATGGTAGGCCACCAGAATAAATGGAATATTAATCAGCACAATCAGGACTGAAAGCGAAATGCCTGTTGTTTGCGAAACCAGAAGGGAAATACCCGTCACTCCACCGTCAATAAAGTGATTCGGGAGCAAAAAACTTTTCAGCCCAAGTCCCGCTATCACGACCCCTGTCAACACCAGCAACGTATCAAAAAATCCCTGCCGAAACGAGACCGAGAGCAAATAATAAGCCTTGGCCACGCGATAACGGCTCACCAATTCCGTGCTGCTACCGAGTTCAGCTTGGAGAATTCTTTTCAGGATATTTTGGATGAATTTGCTCATTTTGAAGTGTATGTTTCAAGAAGGCCTTCTAAAAAATATTGTGATAAAGACCAAGTTGGTAACATCCGGCAAAATCAAAATGTTCTCACACCGACTCCGGCTGAAACGACCGCTTAAGATTTTATAACAAAATACCACACCAGCGCAACCAATCGAACCGCAACCGCCAAAATAAAAATCGCCTTGCCCCTATTCCTAGTTTTTGAATCAAACGTGTAAAATTTCTTCCCGTTTGGATCAATGGTTACGTCTTTCCAATAATAATAGGCCATTCCAAAACAGATAATTGACATCAAAAGCCAACTGGCTAAATTTGGCGCAAAACCGAATAGGTTCAGGAATAACAGTACAACCATCCATATTTCATTTCCCTTTTTCGGCTTTCTTATCTTAAGCAAGCGATCTTCTTTCATAAAATCTAATTGCGCTGTGCTTACCTCCACGCCTCTTGATTCGAGCAAGTATTTGGCGATAACCATGGTGTCATAATTCCATTCGTCCGGTTTGCCAATGACGTCCCACAATTCGGCATTGGTGAATTCATACAAAAAGTGCTGTTTAAGGTCAATTTTGCCCTCCTCAATGAGTCGGAGCATATCTTCTTCCACTAATTTGTTCACCCGTTGAAAATCATGCGGGCGCAGTTTTACAAACACCTTGGGAGCAAAGGCAATGGCTTCGCCAACAATCAGGGTGTCTGTCAGTTGTTTGGGCACTTCCACCTCATGGAGGATGCCGTTTGATTTCAGCAGCGAGATAAGGGGTTTCGCGTCGGCAGGGTTATGAAATTTGTCGTAAACTTCAAGGGTGGGATTGGCAAATCCGTCGTCTAGAATTTCGTTTTTAGGCATTTAAAATATTTTTCGTTCTACTATTTTTGTCTGGGTATTTGGTAATCTATGATCTGAATCATGGGCGAAAACCAGAGCCTTCAAACTCAATGTGCTTTTGATGATAGCGTCACGACCTATCACGATTAATCAATACGATGCGACGTTGATCAGCATATTCCGTCCAAGTCCGTGCTCCTTCTGGTGCTGGCAGGACAACCTCTGAAGTCATTCCATTGGTTCGGATACCGTAACTAAATTCTGTCGCGGTACTTAAATCAACTCCTTTTGCCTCCGCTAATTTTTCCAAAATAATCTGGTCAAAAGGCTCAACATCTCGTTCTTTTGGCAAAAGAGTTCTATAGATTCCGTAGAGCGCACATGTCAGGTCAAATTGATCTATTTGGGCAAAACGGTACGTTGCACAATTAGCGCACATTTCAGACCAAAACCATTCAATGGCATCGAATCCGTCCTCACTTGGTACGTGGGGCGCTATCAAGTTTTGGATTCTAGGGTGCAACGCTTTTCCATCTTTACCAGACTTTCGCAGGATGCACCATTGCGATGCAATTTCGATGGATGCTTTACGATAATTTATATCATCCTCGTCAACACCTAAGTCAACAAAATACTTGGCAAAGCCCAAGTCATCGCGCTCTGTTAACCATTCTAAGGTTTCTTTAGATAGATATTCCATAAAATGAATTATTGTGTTTAAGGTTATTTTGTTCAGACATTTATTGAAGTCTCAACCTAACGAAGCGATCGATAAACAACGCTCTGCAGACGCGGGCGAAAATCGCCATTCCCTAGTTTGTTGTTCTCCATCGTAGGGTAAGTCCGGTTCGACAAAAAGATAAAAATCAAGTTTTTATCCGGGTCGGCCCAAGCGCAAATACCTGTAAACCCGAGATGCCCAAAGGTGTTTTTCCCAGCCAAGGCACTCATATTCGCCGTCTGTTTTCCATCTTTCATGTCAAAGCCGATGCCGCGCCGGGTACTGGATAAGTAGCGCGTGGTAAACTCGTGTACTGTTTCAGATTGAAGATAACGGCGCCAGCCATACGTCCCGCCATTGAGCAACATCTGGAAAATCTTGGCAAGATCGTTTGCATTCGAGAACAGTCCCGCGTGCCCGCTTACGCCACCGAGCATCGCCGCACCCATGTCGTGAACATAGCCCTGAAGCCGTTGGTGGCGGAAATAACCGTCTTCCTCTGTTGGGGCGCAGTGCAAAGTCAGTCCTTTTTTCCAAGGAATGTAAGTCGTGGTAGCAAGACCCAACGGGCGATAAAATTCGCTGTCGGCAAATACATCCACAGACGAGCCGCTGAGATTGTGCACCGCACGGGCGCAGAGGTAAAAGTCCAGATCGGAATATTTGTAGTTTTTGTTGCCGGATAGCGGTGAGTTAAAAATCTGTTGCCAAACCGTGTCCGCCCGGACTGCCATGGCCAGCCCGAGCAGGGTAAACCCCGCGCGAAAGATTAACATTCCCGAAATAATGCCTCGCAAAGGTCCGTCTTGCAAGCAAGTGTTCGGTGTTTGCAAAAGATGCGTGATTGTTCCCGCCGTGTGATTTGCCGAGTATTCGGTCACAAGGAGAAAGAGAAACGATGCCTAGCTTCCTCTTCAGTTGCGACCACGCCACCTGCGCGGTGCCCGAGGCTTTCCGCGAGGTCTTCCGCGGTTCCGAGGATGTGGTGGCATCGCCGGAAGGTTGGGAGCCGGGCGCTCTTAATTTGGCCCAGGGCTTCGCGATGAAATTTCGGACGCCCCTCGTTCATGGCGATGTCACCCGCTTGCTGATCAATTTGGAGAACAACAAAGAGGACCGGTGGAGCCGTTTTTCGCAGAAACTCCCTGAAATCACGCGTGGCAAACTCGTGGATCGGCACGAGCGCCCATACCGCGCCCTTCTCCATCAGCGGATCGAGGAGGATCTTCGCCGCCATCCGGCGTTGCTGCATGTCATGGTGCATACCGACGCTCCGGGCGAAGGTACCGTCCGCCTTGAAACCCGGCCCGAATCGGCTCTGGCCGAGAGTTACGCCGACGCGTGGCGTCAACGGCTTGCCACGGCCGATCTAGACATCCGCCATGTGCCGGCGGTCGAAGGTTCCGCATTGGGCGCGATCTTGAGCGGCTCCTTCCCGACCGCCAAATACGCGCAAATCCGGCTGAAAGTGGCGCAGTCCTTTTTCCTGGCCGGACAACCGTGGCGCTGGGAAACCGTTAAGAAATTGCTATTGGATTCACTGGCCGCCGCGGCCGACGAAGTCGATACGATCCGCAAGCGCCTTTAGCCCATCGGATAGGTAACCCTGGCGTTTCTCCGATGAATGATTCGGGTTTCCAGTTTAAGCACAATCGCGCCCCAGTTGCGTTCAAGCGCCTCGTATTTAGCTCACGATCCACTGACGATCCCTCTAAATCCATCCCGTGAAACTCCCGACCCTTTCCTCTCGCTTCGTTCTCATTGTTTGCTCAGCCGCGCTTGCCCACCCGTCGCCGGCGGAGGAATCCGATCTCACCTTGTGGTATCGCCAACCGGCAGGGCGTTGGATTGACGCACTTGCCCTCGGCAACGGCCGGCTCGGTGCGATGGTATTCGGCGGCACCTCAGCGGAGCGCATCGGCCTCAACGAGGATACACTCTGGTCCGGAGGC
>JACMMM010000228.1 GCA_014379065.1 Saprospiraceae bacterium | reverse complement strand
TTCCAGTGCCGTCTCACTTTTTCTGCAAGAAGAATATTCCTGCGGCCATGTTGTTTTCCGAGGAGTAAGTGATAGAAACAATCACCTTTTAATTCCATCTGTTGGAAGGCTAAAGCGATCTGACCATAAAATGAAAGAGTATGAGCAGGAAACCTTTGAGAAATTTCGTCTTCGAGCAACCCCTGAAATTAAGTTTCAACCTCAAAATGATTGGGAGTGGTTAGCACTTGCTCAGCACCATGGTCTGCCTACAAGATTGCTGGATTGGACTAGTAGTCCTTTAATAGCACTTTACTTTGCAACTAAGCCAGAATTAGATGACAGGTTAGAACTAAAACCTTGTAACAGTAATGGAGGTGCGGTTTATGCAATGCATACTTGCAAGTACATTACTGATGAACAAAAAAAATCGTTGCCGTTCAAACACCATGGCCACGGAATATTCTATGCTGCACATATTACTAGCAGGATTTCAGGGCAGTTCGGACTTTTCTCTATCCAACCTAATCCCCAAGAAGAATTTCAAAAGAATTTTCCTGGTGGCCGTGACAACTGGATTCACAAGATTGAATTCAATTCAGAAGTAGCCGTAGAAATTCGAAAAGCGTTGTACATTTTGGGAATGAGACACGAAAGTATTTTTCCTGACTTGGAGGGATTTTCCTTTGATTTGAAAATGAAGTTCAATATTATGAAGTGTCATACTAGAAATACGACCTAAATCTAAACAGAGAATATAACCAACGATATATTCCCGTATCGCTTGATGTCGTCAGTGAGTACAAGTGACAATACCAAGCGCGGTGGGAAATTCGTCACTCAGTGCGTGACGAATTGACTTGAATACATTATCCTCCCATGGCAAAACCACGCACCATCTTCTGCTGCTCCAACTGCGGCGCTTCCGCCCCCAAATGGTTGGGCAGATGCCCGCAATGCAACGAATGGAACACCAAGCGCGGCGGGATTTCTACCATCTTCGCATCATTTACATAAGTAATGAAAGCAATTGTTTACACAAAATATGGAGGCCCTGAAGTCCTACAAATCAAAGAAATAGAAAAACCTTCTCCGAATGACGATGAGGTTTTGATCAAAGTGCATGCGGTATCTATAAATGATTGGGATTTTGGCCTTCTCGAGGGCGACTTCATAAATCGCCTGATAAACGGCCTTCTGAAACCGAAGAGAAAAATACTCGGCTCCGATATTGCGGGACGAATTGCAGCTGTTGGTAAAAATGTAACCAAGTTCAAAACAGGTGATGAAGTGTATGGTGATCTGAGCGGTTACTGGGGAGGTTTTGCGGAGTATACCTGTGCCCTTGAAAAATCATTAGCACTGAAACCTACAACCATGAGTTTCGAAGAAGCCGCGGCAATACCACAAGCGGCCATGCTGGCTGTACAGGGCCTTCTTGATAAAGGAAAAATTCACCCCGGACAAAAGCTATTGATCAATGGTGCAGGCGGAGGTGTTGGCACTTTTGCATTGCAGATTGCCAAATTATACGGGGTTGAAACAACTGCTGTCGACAGTACAGATAAACTGAATATGCTGCGATCAATAGGCTTTGATCATGTCATTGATTATACAAGGGAAGATTTCACTAAAAATGGCCAGTGTTATGACCTGATCCTTGATGTTAAGACAAATCGTTCGATGTTCGCTTATACCCGTGCGTTGTGTCCCAATGGGATTTATGTGACTGTTGGGGGATCCACGGGCCGACTTCTCCAGGCTTTGATCTTGGGGCCATGGATTTCGATGATTAGTAAAAAGCACATACGCATTGTTGCCTTGAAGACAAACAAGGATTTATTGTATATGAACGAACTGTTCGAAGCTGGCAAAGTCAAACCTGTGATTGAAGGGCCATACAAATTAAACGAGTTTGCTGATGCATTCAGGCTTTTTGCTAAAGCAGAACACAAAGGAAAAGTAGTAATAACGATGTGAAGGAAATTTTCCTGCCGCGCTTGGTAACTACACTGGCGGGAACAAAACCTCGAAATATTCGGCATTTTGAAATCGTGACGCACTGCGTCACAAATTGACTTGAACAACCCTCCCATGGCAAAACCACGCACCATCTTCTTCTGTTCCAACTGCGGCGCTTCCGCCCCCAAATGGCTGGGCAGATGCCCGCAATGCAACGAATGGAATACCTTTCAGGAAGAACTCATCCAAAAAGAAACCGTCGCGGAAGAAAAGCGGAAATCCTGGGCGCCTACCATGGGCGGACGGGCTGAATCGCCCAAAGCCGTGCTGCTTGATCAGGTGCAAACGGGCAATACGCCGCGTCTTGCCACACCCGATCAGGAACTCAACCGCGTACTCGGCGGTGGTATCGTGCCGGGCTCATTGGTGCTCATCGGCGGACAACCAGGCATCGGAAAAAGCACCCTGCTGCTCCAAATCGCCATGAAAATCCCCGCTAAAGTGCTGTACGTCAGCGGGGAAGAAAGCGAAGAGCAAATCAAGATGCGCGCCGACCGCGTCGGCGATTTCAAAAGTGAGTGCTATATCCTGACGGAGACGAACACCAATAAAATCCTCCAGCAAGCGCAGGAACTCATGCCCCAAATGATGATCGTGGATTCTATCCAGACCATGAGCACGCCCCACCTCGATTCGGCACCGGGCGGTATCTCGCAGGTACGCGAATGCACGGGGGAATTCCTGCGATTTGCCAAAGAGACCAATGTGCCCATTTTCTTGGTCGGCCACATCAACAAAGAAGGCGACATCGCCGGACCAAAACTATTGGAACACATTGTTGACTGTGTGTTGCAATTCGAGGGCGACCGCCACAATACCTATCGCATCCTCCGCACGCTCAAAAACCGCTTTGGCAGCACCGACGAAATGGGCATTTACGAGATGCAGGCTGCCGGATTGCGCGAGGTAAGCAATCCTTCTGAACTTTTGCTGAGCCAAAAAGACGAAGAACTTTCGGGCTGCTCTGTAGCTGCCACGATGGAAGGTATGCGTCCAATGCTGATTGAAACACAGGCACTTGTATCAAAAGCCGTATTTGGAACACCCCAGCGCTCGGCTACGGGTTTTGATATGCGCCGACTTTCAATGTTACTGGCGGTGTTAGAAAAACGCTGCGGCTATTTTTTCAGCATGAACGACGTGTTCCTGAACCTCGCTGGCGGTATCCGGGTAGAAGATCCTGCGATTGACCTCTCCATTGTGGTCTCGCTGATTTCGAGCTTAATGGATGTTAGCATTCAATCCAATGTCTGTTTTGCGGGAGAAGTTGGCCTAAGCGGTGAAATCCGGGCCGTACAGCGCGTGGAGCAACGCATAGCGGAAGCCGACCGATTGGGTTTTAAAGAAATCTATGTTTCGAAATATGGGATGAAAGGGATTGATCCTAAGCGTTTTGGAATTAGAATCCAGACTTTGGGGAAAGTGGAAGAGTTGAAGCGGGCTTTGTTTGTGTGACGAAGTGTTAAATTTTGCGCAAAACCATAAGTTGACTATCAATTTTGCACAAATTTTAACAAAATGAGTCTAAAAAACAAACCCGTCCTCCAGCTATACTGAAAGACGGGTTTGTCATTTCCCAAACTCAAATTCCCTTACGCTCTAGGCAACAACACAATCTGCTTAGACTGCACTCTATCCCCCTGCTGAACGCTCAGCACATAATTTCCGGCCTTATTATTGGATAGGTTGACCTGTTCGTTGAACGATCCTCCGAATAGAGGAAGATCCTTGCGGTACACCACCCTGCCAGCAACATCCTGAATACGTACGGCGGTCGGCACGGCTTCTGCCTCAAACTGGATATTTAGAAGGCCCAAGGTTGGACTTGGATAAGCCTCGAACACGACCAAGTTTAATGTATTATCTAAACTTTTGGGGACTTCCCGCTGCTCGGATGTTTTGTCTTCTTGCATCACTTGCGCTGTTTCTTTCACAGGTGCTTTGCCTGGAGTACCGCAAGGTTTGAACTTAGCCTTTATTTCTAAGTTGGCGCTATTGCGCAAAACTGTCAGGCGGAAAGCATCGCCCGGTTTGTTTTTATCGCGTTCGGTGGTCAGCGCCTGATAGCTGTTAACCGAAATTCCATTAAACGCAAGGATGATATCGCCCGGTTGAACGTCACTTGTTTTAGCGGGTGTGTTGTCAATCACGCCATCTACGCGGATACCTCGACCATCGGGGCCATTGGCTCCAGTATAAACACCGATAAATACTTTGCAAGGGTCACGCTCCATCTTATAGTTGAAGTAACCACGATCTGCGCTCGGAACAGTTTTTATTTCCATCTCTGCCAAATGTTCCCACTTATTTTGCTGCACAGCCTCAAGTTCTTCCGCGTTGCATTCCTTGAAACGGGCATTAATGGTCTTTTCAACACCCTCGCGCAGAATGGTCAGGGAGAAAGCTTCGCCTTGTTGGTGTTTGTCGCGCTCGCGCAACAATTCTGGTTGCGAATGGACAGGCACGCCATCCAGAGTAAGGATCACATCACCAGCCAGCACGCCGTATTGGGTAGCTGGGGTGTTGTCTACCGTGTAGTCCACTTTCAACCCCTCGGTCACCTTGCTAGTGCCCACGCCGATGAAGGGTTTGCAAGGACTTCTGTGATAAGCTTGGGGGGATATAAAGTTGTAGGAATACTCTTGTGCCGGCAGTAACGCGCCAAAGGCAAGCAGGAGTGCGGGCAAAAGCGCCCATTGCTTGAAGGAAAAACGATACATAAGAAATAATTTTAGTGAAGAACTGGAAGCAAAGACCACGCACATCCAAAGGCGTTGCATGGGTTTTCAAATTCCTACTGCGCCACGATCGTACCGCTCCCCAAAACTATGTCCTTAGAGGTTTTTAACACAAACTGATACGCTCCATTCGGAAGATGGTCTTGTGAAATTCGCAATTGGGTGCCTGTAAATGTGCTTGAGCGAACTTTTTTGCCCAAGGGATCAAACAATTCAAAAATGAAAGATTGCGAATCAGCTCCGTGATCGCTTATCGTAAGGAGTGTAGATTCGTGAAAAGGATTCGGCGAAAAACTCAATTTCGGCTGGTGAACAGACACTGATTCGGTCCCAGTTACCAAAGGAATGCCCACCGTGTGCAAAGTCTGGTTGGTAATCACGGGTGGATTGAAGTCAAAATAAATACTTGCACGGTTTTGGATGGTTGAACCGAAAGCATTGCCACTTTTTTGGCTGATGGTAAACTGCGCAAACCCATGGGAGCCAGGCTCATTGATGTTCGAATCAGGCAATAAAATGTGTTCAAATATCAGCATCAACGCACCGGAAGGAGTTATTTGCAACTTACAGGGGTGGCTTGTTGCGCCCAAACGAACGGAGCCGGGGTCTAACAAATCTGATAATGCGTCACGAATCGTTACGTTAAAAGCGGTGTCTGTGCCCGTATTTTGAAATCTGATGAGGTATTCCAGCGTTTGCTCGCGCTCAATGTATCCGTGCTCAGAAAGGCCCTCGGGGAATCCCTGTTTATCGTTAGGATCATAAGCGCCAATGTTTCGGACACAAAATTTGTCCACAAAAGGCCCTTCTTCATCATCATTTATGATGCTTAGCGGCGCTCCACCTGCGGCTGTTCCGCAGCCTTGTATTTGTGTATGCGACACTACATTAAAAGGGTACTGCGCGGATTGATCAGCATAGAAATCTACTCTTTGAAAACCCGCTGCAATATTTTGTATAAAATGTTCCCCCGCAGCCAACTGATATTGACCGGTAGCAATAACAGCAAAAGGGAAGTTGAAATGGTCAAAATCAAAGGCATACCAATCTAAGGGCTGGCCCATATCAGCATTCCCTGTATTGTCAATGCGCAGTTGAACGGAATCTCCCAAACAAACGGCAGAAGTTACAAGGTGTGCGCCGCTGATTGGTGGGCAGAGCTCATCTGGGTAAATATGCGCCTCCAGACAATGAATATAACCCATCGCTGCGTTGCAAGAAGGCGTGACCTTGAGGCTCATATTGCCATGGCCACCGACAGGAATATTGCCCAGTTGAAAGGTATAGGTTTGTCCATTTTGTGCTGAGATCGGTAGGGAAGAGCTGTTGAAATCAAGCAGGGAATCAAGTGTGATTTCCAGCCTTGCATTGTCGGCTGGGATGGTTCCGTTATTGCTGTAGTGTACAAATATCTGACTCTCAAAACAGCGGCGCAGGAACGGGGCACTCACATCTACTTCCGCGTATGGGCATTCGGTAAGTATGCGAAGTCCCACATCTGCAGAATCTACTATTCCAATGTCGTTGTTGTTTGGGATGCTCGTATTTGAACCGCAACTCTGCCAGTAATCGTTGGGTGGTGTGATCGAAATTTGATAATTACCTGCGTTTACAGGCACGATGTATTTGCCTGACGAATTAGAATACCCATACACCGTTTGACCATTTGAACTGGCTTTTACAATTTTTCCCCGCAAAAGGGAATCGGGCGTGGAAAGACTACAGGCGCCATCCAAATCATGATAAGTCCGCCCTGAAAGCAATTTTACTTGCGTGGTAGGTGTAGCACTGCGGTAAATTCCCTCTGCCTCTCCTAGGATAAAAAGGTATTGAGAAGGGCTGAGCGAAATATCCGAAATCGAATTATATTCGTCGTCAATGATTGGAAGTGGGTTAAAACTGTGCCCGCCATCCACAGAGCGCAATACCACATTGCCAAAGTTGTCAAAAGCATAAATGAAGCCGACATTGTTGACAACCAGCGAATAAAGCGACGTGCTGAAATTGATAGGAATAGAGTCCCAGGTCAAGCCGCCATCTGGAGAGATAAACAAAGAACTCGGATTCCCGCCATCAATTCCATACAAAGTGCCATTTGAAGATACCACTGGGGCATCTGGCCAAAAATACCGATTGGAGATTTGTGCCCAGGTTTGGCCTTGGTCAAAGGATTTATAAATACCGTCTGCGTCATGATATATCAGGCTGCCATCCGGCATTATAACGATGTCTTCATAATTAAAAAAAACGTTGGATGTATGATCCCAATTCTGGCCACCGTCTGTGGATGTAATAAGTTCGCTCCACGAGGACAAAAATATTTTTCCAGTAATGGGAGAGATCTTAAACCCGTTAAAATTTGAACTGTTCAGCCCAGGTACCTGTAGTGTTGTATGCGATTGGCCCTCGTCAATAAATTTTAGCAAATTGAAACCATCCCAGAGATACCAACTGCCGTCAGGGGCAACCTGAAGCAGAAACCCACTCCAAATTAGAACGTCATCAGTTACCTTTTCCCAAATCAAATCCCAGGAAGATCCGCTGTCTTTACTGTAAAAAAGTCCATCTCCTGTTAGCGCAAGCAGGTGCGTACCGTCAATATGTTGCAAGTTGGTAACCGATGAGTTCAATATGCCGTTGGCCGAAAACTGCCAGTTGACCCCATTATCATCCGAACGCTGAAGGCTCCCATTACTCCGCAGCCCAAAAACTTTTCCATCCGGAGTACTGCTAAATTCAATTAAGGGGTTTCGACCGGAGTCTTCAAGTATATTCCAGGTATTGCCATTGTCGTCGGAATATTTTGACACATACCACTCAAAGGCAAAAAGCCGCCCTGTTGAGCCCACAGCCACCGAAATGGCCTCATAGCTGTTTGGGAAAATTGCGTCCAGGCTTGTCCAGGTCGCACCATTATCTAAACTACGCCAAATGAAATCTTGTGCACCAATAAAGATTCCCCCAGTAGGCGAAAAGGCAATCTGGTAAGGTTGTAGCTCCAACGACTCCAGCATTACCGACCATGTTAGGCCGTTATCCGAAGACCGCCAAACTTTGCCCAAACTGCCGATGGAAACATAATCTTCCCAGGCATACACATCACCAGAATTAGGGTTGTAAGCAAAATGTTCGGCAAAGAGAAAATTGCTGGACACTACGGCCCATGTTTGGCCATTGTCTATGGATCTTTTGATGCCTTGTTAAGTCCCGACCAAAATCTCCCCGGTAGGAATTGCAAAAATAGTGTGATGTGAAACGCTGCCGATTTGGGCCCAACTCTGGCCGTTATCCACAGAACGGAATATCTTATTGCCCTCGCCTGCGTACAGATTTCCATCAGCGCCTACTGCCAGCGGAGAATTCCAGGTACTGGCGGGAGTTGCAGGCATTTTTTGCCAATTGACACCGCCATCTGAGGAACGGTAAAGCTCGTTGTACTCTAATATCATAAACAGGAATCCCGGCTTTCCTGGGTAGACAAAACTACCTCCTCCAAATGGTCCACCTAACTTTTGCCAGGACTGTGCTGAGAGAGATGAGGTACAAGAAAAGAGAAAAAAGAGAAGAATGCGTAGATGTAATTTCATGGTCTATTTATTGGTTTGAACAGTTGCTCTAAATAAATGCAGTAAAGTAAAATGTATTCCCTTGCAATTACAAAATCATATGGCCTATATGACAATTTTTTGCAAATAAAAATCCTCCCGCTCTCGCATCACGCGCTCAGCCTCCTCGGTTTTGTCCAAATAGCCCGCCAAATGCAGCACACCGTGAACCAAAACCCGGCAGAGCTCGTGTTCAAAGGTCACGCCCAGCGATTGGGCGTTGTCCGCCACCCGTTCGGAACTGATAAAAACATCGCCATGCACGGCATCTTCGGCGTATGGGAAAGTGATGACATCTGTGTAATAATCGTGGTCGAGGAATTCCACGTTCATTTCGCGCAAGCGTTCATCGGAGCAAAAAATATAGTTGACTTCTATAAACGCCTTCCCTTCGGATTCTGCCACGCCCAATAGCCAATCCGTCAGCATTTGCTCGTCAGGAAGCTCAAACTCGACGTCTTCAAAATGAAAAGATACCGGGGTTTCCGGTTCATCGGTGGGTAGGTCGGGGAAGTGCATATTCGTTCAGATTTAGCATTGATGTACGCACTGATCTGTACTCCATTTAGGTGCAGGGGATCATTCGCACAGTTACAGAAGTAGTGAGCCTGCAACCGCCTTTTGTCGTCACTGTCACCTCATAAGTCCCCTCTTCCCGCACTCGAAGAAAGCGATCTTGCACGCCAGTATTCCATTCAAAACTCTCGTAATCCCCTTCTGCTTTCAAGATGGTTTCACCGCCTTTACAGATGGTGGTTGGCCCGGAAATATTCACCCCTGCTGGCCCGGAAACGGTGATGCCTTTGGGCTTTGGCTGGATTTGTTCAGGAGTGGGCGCAGGGGTTTCCGTTTGTGCCTGAAGCACGAAAGCGAAAGTAGAGAAGACAAAAATCAGCGATAAACGGGAAAGTATCTGTTTCATAAACTCTGTGTTGTGGCGGGTTTGTTGAAAATATTTGGACGATTACAAACGGTGCAAATAGCCCACATTGAAAAGAAGCGAGCTAATACTCGCATCCACATTTTCATAGTTGGATAAATTGGAAAGGCTGTGCTGATAACGCGCCTCCACTTTAATTTTACTGTTTACACCCAACGGGATATTTCCACCCAATCCAAAATCAGCAGCGAATGCATTGCGATTCCAACTGGGGTCTTTTAAGTAAATGAAACTTTTGCTTGAATGTTTAATGTGTGCTTCTGAACCCTTTGTGGTTTTCCAGCCCAACGCCAGCCATCCAGCTGTGCCTCCTGCCAACAAATAAACTTGACGACATTTTTTTATCGGAGAAACCTGAACCAGGAAACTCCCTTCATAAAATTGATAAAATTCTCGAAATACCCATTTTGTACCGTCAAGGTCACCCGCCAATAAATCGGTTTCAAAAATAAAATTCTCAATCATTTTATTGGCTTTCATCTGAGTACCAAACTCGGCCCTAAATCCTAATAGCGAGTTCATTTGCCATTCTCCAAATCCGACGGTGCGCCAGCCCATGGCAGGTTCATAATCAATACTCGTACCTGGCGATTTGACTTCCCAGGTCCAATATGACATATTTCCTCCTCCAGAAAGCCCAATGTGAAATTGCGAAAAAACAGGGGTCGCCAAACAGGCGAAAGCGATGGCTGGCAAAAGATTTTTCATAAAAAAGTAGATTTAATGTTTGTCTCATCACCACTGTCAAATGTCCGCATTAGTTGCTTGTCCAGCAAATTGAAATGTTGCCATCCGTTAAAAACAACTTCCTGCCAAATTTCGTTTTGTCTGAAAACTGGCCCATGCGCTTGCCTATCATTGCCCTATTCCTGCTGTTCTGTCATTCCGTAGGAACCTCTCAAAAATATACGACCACCCAAACAACCTCTTCAAAAGCCCTTTCTGCCTATAATGCAGGCAAGGATGAAGCTAACCTTGGCCAAGCTGCCATCGCACAAGGATATTTTGAAAAGGCTTTGAAGGCTGATCCCAAATTCATTGATGCGCTTCTAGCGCTCGCGGACAATTTCATTTCGCTTCGTGATTTTTTCAAAGCCGAAAAGCATTTTGAGGAAGCTATTGCAATGGACAGCACCTACAATCCGCTGGCTTTTTTATTGCTAGCTCAAACGGAATGGGAGATGGATAAATTTGCCGAAAGTGCCACACACTCCGCAAGTTACCTCCGCAGCAAACCCAAAAATGAGCGTTATCGCCGTGATGCCGAAGGTTTGTTAAAATCCGCCCAGTTTGCTACCGAAGCGGTTAAAAATCCAGTAGTGTTTGATCCAAAACCTGTCGGCGATTCCATAAATACTAGATGGATGGAATATTTTCCTTCGCTCACAGCAGACGGAATCTTGGTTTTCACCCGCCGTGACGGTGGCAACGATGAAAACCTTTACAGCAGCGAACAAAAGGACCGCGTTTGGCAAAAAGCCAAACCGCTTCAAGGAATAAATACCCCAGACTTTGGCGAAGCTGCACAGTCCATCAGTCCAGACGGTTCATGGCTTGCTTTGACCTGCTGTAACCGGGAGGATGTGGGATCACAAGGGGCTTGTGACCTTTATTGGTCGCAACTCAAAAGCAGCGGCTGGACCAAACCTGTGCCGTTTAGCAACACGCTCAACTCCGCTATTTGGGAATCCCAACCAAGCATCGGCGCCGACAACAAAACGATTATTTTTAGCAGGGGGGTGGATGGTGTTGTACCACCTGTCACACTTTGGCAAACAAATCGGATGGCCGGAGGCAAGTGGGAAAAACCAGAGAAATTGCCTGCTCACATCAATGCCGGAGGCAAAGTGCAAACCCCATTTCTTCACCCGGACGGCCAAACGCTTTACTTTTCTGCGGACAGCCTCCCCGGCATGGGCGGCAGCGACATTTTTTTCGCCCGCCGTGACACGAGCGGCGCTTGGGGAAAGCCACAAAATCTGGGTTACCCCATCAACACAAAAGGTGAAGAAGGTATGCTCGTGGTGAGCCTCGACGGCAAAACGGCCTATTTCGCCAGCGACCGACCCGGCGGCAGGGGCGGGTTAGACATTTATACTTTTGAATTGCCCGCTTTCGCCCGCCCACAGCCTGTCACCTACGCCAAAGCGCAAGTAACCAATGCCGCCACGGGTTATCCCATCACAGCAAAAGTGGAATTCACGGATTTGAAAACGGGAAAGGTTTTTGTGAGTGCGAGCACCAAATCTGATGGTACATTCCTTGTTTGCCTCCCCGCTGGAAAAGACTACGCGCTGAATGTGAGCAAGGATAAATTCTTGTTTTTTTCGGACAATTTCAATCTCGTTGAAAGTGCTACGCTTGATAAGCCATTTTTGTTAAACATTGAACTTCAGCCCATTGGAGTAGAAAACGCTCCACCAACTGTTGGTGCAAAACCCATCATCCTTCGCAATGTATTCTTTGAAACAGGCTCGGCCGCACTTCGATCCGAATCGCTGGCTGAACTGGCTCGGCTCGCTCAATTACTGACAGGAAGCCCTACCTTGAAAATTCAAATCAATGGCCATACCGACAATGTAGGCGACGATGCGTTCAACCAAACGCTTTCCGAAGCTCGCGCCAAAGCGGTGCAAGATTACCTGCTCTCCAAAAGCATTGCTCCCGAACGCTTGCGTTTCAGGGGATTTGGTGAAAGCAAACCATTGGAATCCAACGATACCCCGGAAGGCAGGGCAAGAAACAGGAGAACGGAATTTGAAGTGTGGTGAAAAGTGTACATTTATAAAGGTTGATGAGGTTTATAAAGGTTGATATTTTGCGCTCGGAAAATAGAAATTCCTTGCCTTTTAAGGTGACAAATATCAACTTTTATAAACCCCATAAACCTTTATCAACCTATGCATTTAGTTAGTCCTATCAAAAACTGCCGCGTCAATGCCCCTCTCCTCCAGTTTGTCGACGATCCGGATCGCAGCATCCTTGTCGTTGGAACGGAACACAATCACTGCGGCCTTACCTTCTTTGGTCTTGGAAATTTCTGCACTCTGGTATCCTGCCTGGATCACTTCTTCCAAGCGACGCCGTGCGCCTTCCATGTAAGAAAAAGTACCTGCCCGCACAGCCCAGCGACCCGTACCGGGGCCTTTAACCGAAGAGGCGCCCTTTTTAGTAACCGTAGATTTAGGCTTTACAAGGGTTGAGGATGGCTTGGTTGTGCTGGTTTTGGAAGCCGTTTCGTTTTCTATCCCATTTTTTGAAGCCGTGGTCTTTGTGGCTGTAGCGTTGGGTTTTGTGCCCGTTGTTTGCTTTGCCAAAGAATCTTTACTGGTGTAGGAGCTGCCGGTAGCAGCAAGGGTATCCTCGGAGGCATAACCCATATCTCGGAGCGTTTCTTCGAGTTCTGCGGCTTCACGAGCAGCTTGTTCTTTTTTTTCTTTTTGCCTTTGACAGGCGTAGTATCCTGCGGCAAGGATGAACAAGCCCAGGAGGCCGTAGAGGACGTAGGTGAGAAGGCTGTTGCTTTTCATGCTGTTCTTGTCGTTCGTTTAGAAGGTTAAAAGTGCTGATTTTCAGGGGCTAAGGTAATAGTTGTTGTTTGGGATATTCGATGTTTTCATAAAGGTTTCGATTTCCTGCCATTTTTCATTTCAACTATTCCTCGGTCGGCGTGTTTAGGCGGCTTATTTTTGCGGAATATTTGGGAGCTGTAAGCTCTAAAGAAACCGCCCCCACTCAAAGCTTCTACTTTTCCTCAACATGGATTTTTTTGAACTAAAGATAAAAAGCAAGACCGCTGAAACGGCCGATACTACTACTATCGAACTGGAAATCCCCGACGAACTGCGCGATTTGTTCACCTATAAACAAGGGCAATATCTTACCGTACGCCTTCACTTGGGCGGTCGTGAATTGCGCAGGTCTTACTCCATGTCGTCAGGCCCTTTGGAAAATCGCCTGGCTGTGACCGTGAAAAAAGTATCGGGTGGGCAAGCATCCGTGTTTTTACACGACAATACCCAAGTGGGTGACACGCTAGAAATTGCCTCCCCTGCGGGTCGCTTTTTTAATGACCTCAACCCCGACAAACGTCGCACTTACTATCTTTTTGCTGCAGGAAGCGGCATCACGCCTTTGATGTCCATCATCAAAACCACCCTGGAATCCGAACCAATGAGCGCCATTTTTCTGCTCTATGGAAGCCGAAATGAGGAAAGTATCATTTTCCGAGAAGAACTTGACCAATTGTCTGAACGCTACGTCGGCCAACTTCACATAGAGCATGTGCTTAGCCAACCCAAAAAAGAAAGTACCGGGGGCGGCCTGTTTGGCGTGTTCAAAAAAAGCACCACCAATTGGCAAGGTAAAATTGGGCGCATTACTGGCCGCACCGCAAATGCCTTCTTGGACGACAATCTTGCACATGGCCCTGAATCTGACTGCATTTACTTCATCTGCGGCCCTGGAGACATGGCCGATTCGATAAAGGCAAGTCTGTTAGGACGGGAAATTCCCGCAAAACAAATTCACACCGAACACTTTGTCAACGCCACCCACACGCCTGGCGAAATTGCTGAAGGAGGGGCTGGGGGGCGGCGCGTGGTGGTTCACCTCAAAGGCGAACGCATCGAACTTGCTGTGCCAGAAGGCGCAACCATTCTTGACGTTTTGGTAAAAGCCAAATATGACCCGCCCTATTCCTGCACAGCAGGGGCCTGCTCCACTTGCATGGCAAAACTCATCAACGGGAAAGTCAAAATGGATGCCTGCTACGCGCTCGACGACGAGGAAGTGAAGGCAGGATATATACTCACTTGTCAATCGCATCTGGAAACGGAGGTCGTGGAATTGACGTATGATATGTGATCTGGTTTTTTTATGAATGGCATGTACCCCGGAACTCCGTTCCGGGAATATTTAAAATGCCCCGGAACGGAGTTCCGGGGTACATCAGTGCTCCCGCCAAATAACCTTGCCCTGGCGATTGATGTACTGCCATTTCCCATCCAAAATGGTCAACGCATGCCCATCGCGGAAAGGCGCAGCAGATTGAAACGCTGGAGGTATCGCAATCTGCCCATCGGGGTTGATATAGCCCCATAGACCGTTGGCGGATACTTGGGCCAGTCCATCGGAAAACACCCCTGCATCTTCGAATTTTGGCATGATAGCCAGTTTACCCGCCTTGTCAATATACCCATAAGCGCCATTGATTTCCACCAGAGCCAATCCCTCGCCAAAATCGCCGGCCAGGTCGAATATCGGCTCTACGGCAATGTGCCCATCCTGACTTACAAACCCATATTTCCCGTCGCGAAAAGCCAGTGCCATGCCATCAAAAAACTCCCCGTGCGCGTGGCCTTTCACAAACTCAAACTGCGGCGGCACGGTTTCTTCGCCTGCTCTATTACACAGCCCCCAACGCCCATCCCGCATCACCAAAGCAGAATCTCCTTGGAACGGACTTGCACCATCCCATTGAGGTTCAATGCGATACGCGCCCGTTTTATCCACAAATCCCCAAAGTCCGTCGCTGCTGGCAGGTGCAAGCCCTTTGCTGAAATTGCCTGTTTTAGAAAATATGGGTGGGATAGCAAATTGCCCCTGTGGGACTAGAAAACCCGCGCTGCCTTCAAAAGTAGCAGGGGCAAGACCTTCACAAAAATCTCCGGCGTGTTCAAAAAGCGGGGCGATGGCCTCGTTGCCACGGGCATCCAAATAGCCCCAAAGTTGGGCCACCTGCACTTTGGCCAAACCTTCAGAAAATGGCCCGACTGCTCGGTAAAGGCGTTTGATATAGAGCCTGCCCAGCGAATCCAACAGTGCCAGAAGACCATTGAGTCTCACGGTCGTAAAGCCGTTTTGAAACTCGCCCGCTTCCAGGTATTGTGGTTCAATGACGATCTCGCCCTCGGCATTGATAAAGCCGAAGTAGCCGTTTTGCCTGATTTTAAACAAGGGTGCGTCCATTGGACGGCAAAAGTAGCGAATTCCGCTTCACTGCCCCAGCCACTCTAACACCTCTGCTTTTTTACGCACAGATACAGGGATCAAGTCCCCGTTTTTCATTTTCAAATACCCGCCCTCTTTTTTCTGAAATTCCTGCACAAAGCGGAAATTGAGCAGATGGCTCTGGTGCGCCCGCACAAAACCGTGCGGTTCCAGCATTTGATCGTATTGTTTGAGCGTGCGCGTCACAAAAATCTTCTCGCCACTGGCAAGCACGAAGCGCGTGTTGTTGCCGTCGGCTTCGCAGCGCACGATGTTTTCGATTTCAACTATAACGATGCGTTCTTGCGAATGCAGCGAAATGCGGCGCGGCAGCACATCTGGCTTGGCGAGGGTTTCCTTGAGCAAATGCAGGCTTTCCGGGCTTTCCGTTTGGCGGCTCCGGGCGCGACCGACGGCTTGTTTAAGTTGTTCGATGTCAACTGGTTTTAGCAAATAGTCCACCGCCGCATAGCGAAAAGCCCGCAGGGCAAACTCATCTGATGCCGTCACAAAAATCACCCGCGATGGCAGTTTCGGGAAGATTTCCAACAAGTCGAAACCCGTGCCATCGCCCAGCAGAATGTCTAGAAAAATCAAGTCGGGCGTAGTCTTCTGCAATAATTTGGCCGCGCTCACGACACTGTGCGCGGTGCCCACCACTTCCACATCAGGACAGTTTGCCTCAAGATCGTCTTGTAGCATTCGCAGAGCCTGCGGCATATCTTCTATGATGATTGCGGTCATGGTTATGAAGTGATAAAGTGATGGGGTGATGAAGCGATTTATGAAACGATGGGGCGATAAAGTGATGAAGTGATTTTATGGCAGCGTAGGGTCAAATCACTTTATCACCTATCACTTAATCACCAGCGTAGCCTAAGCGGCAATGTTACCACCACCTTTGTGCCGATAATTTCGCCGGAAAGGTCGTGTATATCACTGAATTTCAGCGGTTCAACGATACTGTTTTCAGCAAGGGCTTCGAGTCTTTCCTGAGTAATTTGCAGGGCGGCGGAATTGTGGCCTGGCTGGCGTTCGTCGCGCAGAAGGGCCGATTTCTCTCGGCCCACACCATTGTCGGTGATGGTACAAAGCAGGGTTTCTCCCGTCGTTTCAAACGATAGTTCGATGTTGCCCTTGCGCTCTTGCAGATGCGCGATACCATGTAGCACCGCGTTTTCCACAAAAGGCTGAAGCAGCATGGGCGGTAACTCAATCGCCTCTGGATCAATATTTTCTGCAAAGTGGTTGCTAAAATCAAAGGGTTTTCCGGGGCGGCAAAATTGCTCTATAGTAAGATATTGCGCCAACGTATCGGCTTCCTCCTTGAGCGATACGCTTTGCCGACGCGAATTGGAAAGGATGGAGCGCATCAGTTGGGCGAAGGCGTTGAGTTCGCGGCGAGCTGCTACTGTGTCGCCCACGCTTACAAGCGATTGCACACTGTTGAGCGCATTAAAAATGAAGTGCGGGTTCATTTGGAGTTGCAGCGCCTTTTGTTCGAGTTGAAGCAGACGGTTTTGCACCTCGAGTTTTTCGCGCTTTTCGCGCTCGGTTTTGCGCACTTGGCGAATGCGGTTTTTTACCAAAAGAAAGACAAGTCCACACAAGCCAATGCCTGCCGAAAGTAGAAACCATAGGGTTTGCCAAAAAGGCTTTTTGGTTGAAAACGAAGCGCTGATCGGTTCGCTCATCGTTCCGTCAGATGAAATAGCCTGCGCCCAGAACGTATAATTGCCCGCTCGCAGCTCCGCAAAATTGATGGATTGTTGCGTCGAAAATGGCGACCACCCGGCATTGGGTAAGCCCTCTAATTTCCAACGGTACCGCAGCCCCTCAGGATTGGCCAGGTCAATGGCCTGAAATTCAAAACTCAGATGGTTCTCATCCCAATCGAAGCAGACACCTTGTCGCAAACCGCCTGTTGGGTCAAGCCAATCGGCATATCGCGTTTCTGCGAGGGGCTTGTAAAAAAGCGCAATTTGTTGAAAATGAAGGACTGGCTGGGCGAGATGGGCGCGAAATTGCGTGGGCGTATATTTTGTCAGGCCATTCATCGTGCCAAACCAAAGGTTTCCGTCATGATCACAAATTGCTGCATCCTGACAAGTTTCAATGCCAAGGAACCCTTCATTTCGTCCGTAATGAGACGTTTCTTTCACCACTGGGAACGCTCCGTTTTTTAAAGATTCAGCAGGCTCGAAAATTACTTCATCTACCCCTTTTTCGGTGCCCACCCAGAGGTGTCCCGCCGGGTCCGAAAGCAGCAAATAAATATTTTGAGAAGCAAGTGTCGCCCCTAAAGGCGAAAACCGTACGATACCAGTCCCCTCCAAATCCATAGATCTTGCCCCCCATACGCCGCCACCTCGAAAACCCACCCAGAGATACCCCGTTTTGCCAAACTCCAGTACGCGAACGGGCAATTCCGGCAACCCATTTTTTGCCCCCCCGAAAGTTGCGTGGAGTTTTTCTTCCTGAAAAAAACCAAGCGATCCCGATTGTGTGCCAAACCAAATATTCCCGTTCCCGTCTGCTTTCAACGTCGTGATATTCAAATCGCTCAGCCCATCCTTTTGGGCAAATTTTTTGATCAGAAAACCGCCGGGACTTGCCGGATTTTCCTGCAAAAATGCAATGCCATTGTCTACCATAGCCACCCAAATATTGCCCTTAGGGTCCAGCAACAGGCTTTGGATGCGGGCGCTTGGAAGACCACCAATGGGATGCGCACCCATACTGTCGAGTATGAAAAGACCGCGCCCATCGGTACCCGCCCAGAGGCGTCCTCGACGATCCGTTGTAATGGCCTTGCACTTGATTCCCGTCAAAAGGCCACTGTCTTGCGTCACATTGTGAAAGCCTGTCGAATCGAGCATTTGGAGGCCATTTTGTGAAGCGGAAAGCCAAATCCGTCCAATTGCATCCGTGTGAAGTGCGTAGATCCGATTGCCCGCCAGTCCGTTAGCGTTGGTAAAATGCCTGAATTGTCGGCTTAGCACCCGGGCGATGCCGCCGCCAGAAGTAGCCACCCACATTTGGCCGTTGCGGTCGAGCAGCAAATCACGAACATGATTGTGTGGAAGGTTCTGTCTTTCAGTCACTTGAACCCATGATGTATCCTTCGCGTCGAAAATAAAAATGCCTTCGTTGGATGTTCCGACCCACATTTTACCCTCATTGTCCAGTTGCAAACAGGTAGGCCAGAGCGTTTGGGGATAACTTGCGATGATTTGTTGTTGCGTCTCATCCATTACAAGGATGCCGCTGCCAGCGGTCGCTATCCAAAGATGTCCTTCTCGGTCGTATGCGAAGGCGGTAATATTGTTAGAAGGCAGACCATTTTTGGTGCTTAGCAGCATGGGTGATTTGCCTCCAATGCGGTATGCTCCCCGGTTGGTGCCTACCCAGATTCCATTTTTGGTAGGCAAAAAAGCTCGGCAATTAAACGGTTTTGGAATACCCGGAATGTCAAGAAATTGGGGAGCTTCCGTAGGGTTTTTACAAGTCAAAATACCCGAATCGGTGCCAAGCCAAATATTTCCGTCCGCCGTTTCGCAAATGGTGTTGACAGGAGAATTGCTTTTGAAGCCCGCACAATTTTGGCTTTGCTAGCACACGCCGAATCCCATACTGGTGCCAACCCATTTTCGTTTTTTGGCGTCTTCAAATATTGTGTTGATAAAATCGGAAGGCAGGCCATTGGCGGTGCTAAAGGTCTGA
>JACMMM010000227.1 GCA_014379065.1 Saprospiraceae bacterium | reverse complement strand
CGCAATCCCCGGCTACGCGGTGTCGTGAAAAGCTTCGACGATACGGCCGCCCGCAAAATACCTGGCGTCAAGCATGTTTTCAAAGTTCGCATGGCTGTCTTTAATACTTATCGCGAAGGGGTGGCCGTGGTGGCAAATTCAACCTGGGCTGCCATGCAGGGTAGGAAAGCCCTGAAAGTCGAATGGGACGATAGCGGGTTTGAGCATTTGAATACCGCAGAAATTTACCGGCGCCAGAACGAAGCATTGAAAACCAAAGAGGGCCTTTCTTTCCGCAAAGTTGGAGACCCTGACCCCGTAATCCAGCAAGCCACCAAAAAGCTTGATGTGGTCTATGAGACACCGTATCAATCCCACTATTGCATGGAGCCCCTGAATTGTGTTGCACATTACCAGGGCGACAAACTTGAAATCTGGGGACCCATCCAAGGGCCTGATTGGGTGCAAAGTTTTCTCAGCAAAGAGATGGGGTTGGCAAAAGAAAAGGTGATCGTGAACATGACTTTTCTCGGTGGAGGTTTCGGAAGGAAGGCTTTTCTGGATTATCCTCATGAGGCGGCCATTATTTCCAAAGAAATTGGCGGCCCGGTGCAGGTCGTATGGACCAGAGAAGACGACGCCACGCAAGGGCCTTACCGACCTGGCATCTCCTACCGGTGTGAAGGGGTGGTGGCCAATGGGGAGATCAGTGCTTTTAAAGTCCGGCTCTCCGGACAAAATATAGACCATTGGGGAGGTAACAAGAACGAACCAAACGACAGTGCATCCGAAGGCTTTTTAAAGCCTTATTTTGACAGCATAAAAAATTTAAGCATTGCAGATATCCCATTTGAAACACCCATTCCTGTTATGTGGTGGCGTTCGGTGTATGCGTCTACCAACGGGTTTGCCTACGAGAGCTTTATGGATGAATTAGCGATAGAGGCAGGTAAAGACCCGCTTGATTTCAGAAGACAATACCTTAAAGAGGAACGTTTGCACCGGTTAATTGATAAATTGGAGGAAGTGTCTGGGTGGAAAAACATGAAGAAAAAGGGGGGCTCGTCCGCCGAAGCCTCGGCTGGTTTACCCGCCTTCGCTGAAGCTTCGGCGGGTAAAGGTGCTGCCATCACAGAGTGTTTTGCAAGTACTGTGGGGCAGGTGGTAAAAGTATCCAGAGATAAGCATGGAAAAGTGAAGATTGATCATGTCTGGGTAGTGATTGATTGTGGCTGGTATGTCAATCCTGATACCATAAAAGCACAGATAGAAGGCTCGATTGTCATGGCATTGGGTGCAGCCACCATGCACGAGATCAATTTTGAAGATGGAATGGTCGTGCAGAAGAATTTTTATGACTACCCAATGCCCCGAATACCCGATATGCCGAAAATCGAAGTGCATATCATGGAAAATGATGCAGATGCGGGTGGCGTTGGAGAACCAGGTTTGCCGCCATTCGCCCCTGCACTCACGAATGCGATCTATGATTTGACTGGGAAGCGGATAAGAAGGCTCCCTTTCGATATGACGGCATTATAATGAAAGAACTTAATGACATAGTTCTTGCTTACGATAGGGCTATTTTGCAAAACAAGAAAACTGTTTTGGCAACAGTGGTACAGGTTATAGGTTCCTCTTACCGCAGGCCAGGTGCCAGAATGCTGGTTACCGAAGATGGAGAAATTACAGGCGCCATAAGCGGTGGATGTTTGGAAGGGGATGCGTTGCGCAAGGCGCAGTTTGCAATACATCAGCAGCAAAACAAATTGGAGATTTATGATACCACGGACGAGGAAGATAATCTTGGGGTGCAGTTAGGTTGCAATGGCATCGTTTATATTTTGTTCGAGCCGATAAAAAATGAGGATGTAAACAATCCCATTAAATTATTAAAAAAAGCTGCCTTAAAAAGAAAAGACGCAGTGCTGGCAACGGTTTTCAATCAACATAAAAAAGCAGCACAGACTGGTACCTGCCGGTATCTCAATGAAGACGAAATGCTGTTTTTAAAGGATGCTAAAATAAAAACAGCGGCACAAACCATTCTTAAGCAGAAAACTTCTGTTGTTAAAGCATACCATGAGGATTCCATGTTATACCAGTTTGTCCCTCCTGCCATGCAACTTATAATTGTCGGCGCAGGCAATGATGCACAACCTTTAATGGACATGGCCGCGTTATTGGGTTGGAATATTGTTGTTGTTGATGGAAGGCCTGCGTATGCAACACAACAACGCTTTCCAAAAGCCACTAGAATTTGTTTGACAAAACCTGCGGATATTTTATCGGCAGTAAAAATGGATGAACAAACGGCGGTTGTTTTAATGACGCACAACTACAATTATGATCTTGCTGCATTGGAACAATTCATGCACACCGATTGCAATTATATTGGTGTACTTGGGCCAAAGCAAAAACTTCACAAAATGTTTGGCGAATTGAAGGAGAAAGGAATGGAGATAAATGATGGCACCGTACAAAGAATCTATGGCCCTGTTGGCTTGGACATCGGCGCTGAAACGGCAGAAGAAATTGCATTGTCAATTATTGCTGAAATAAAAGCGGTATTTTCAAACAGGCACGGGGCATCCTTAAAAGAAAGGCAGCTTGAAATTCATGAGCGTTTATGAGGAGCATGAATAATACAGGCATTGTTATTTTAGCAGCGGGCCGTTCGTCGCGCTTCGGCAGTATTAAACAGTTGCTTCCTTTCAACCATAAAACATTATTACAACATACAATTGATGAGGCCGTAGCATCAGGGGCAGCACCCATCATTGTTGTTACGGGCGCCCATGCAAAAGAAGTTTCTGCATCTATTAGTGACCATAAAGTTGAAATAGTTTTTAATGAGCATTGGGAACAAGGCAAAGGTTCGGGGATTGTTGCAGGCGTTCAGAAAATAATTACATTGAATATTGATATTCAGAAAATAATCCTTGCAGTTTGCGATCAGCCGTTTGTAATGGCCTCTTTATTTATCCAGTTATGTCAAACGCAGAAGGAGAGCGCAATGAACATGGTGGCTTCGGCCTATGCTGATACGATAGGTACCCCCGTTCTTTTCACCCGAAAATACTTTGATCATCTACTTGGTTTAAAAAATGAAGAAGGGGCTAAGAAAATATTGATGACTTATGGTGAAGATGTAGCCACTGTTGATTTTCCGCAAGGCAATATTGATATTGATACCAAAGCTGATTACAAGACTTTTTTAAGTAGCTTGTCATAAGGAATGTTTGAATTTTGTAATTCATTGTTTCATTTTCGTTCCGCTGCCAGTAATGAGTGATGGGCCTTTGTATAAACATTTAAGAGCACAACAGCATGAATACTACAATGCAAAAACGCAAGATTGGCAATAACGGATTAGAAGTATCAGCGCTCGGACTTGGCTGCATGGGCATGAGCTATGGCTACGGCCCTGCTGGTGATAAAAAGGAGATGATTGCCGTGATTCGCGCTGCTGTCGAACAAGGTGTCACCTTGTTCGACACTGCTGAAGCATATGGTCCATTTACCAATGAGGAATTGGTTGGAGAAGCATTGGCGCCATTCAAAGAACAGGTGATCATTGCCACAAAGTTTGGGTTCGCACCTGGGGCAAATGACCCTTCGAGATGGAGTGATTTGAATAGCCGACCAGAGCACATCAAGCAGGTTGCAGAAGCCTCGCTAAAAAGGCTCAAAGTGGAGGTCCTCGACCTGTTTTATCAACACCGTGTTGACCCGAACGTGCCCATCGAAGACGTGGCTGGAGCGGTGAAGGACTTGATTCAGGAAGGAAAAGTCAAGCACTTCGGTCTTTCTGAGGCGGGAGCACAGACCATTCGTCGGGCACATGCCGTGCAGCCCGTCACCGCGTTGCAGAGCGAATACTCACTCTGGACGAGAAAGCATGAGGCCGATATATTTCCTGTCATCGAAGAACTTGGTATCGGATTGGTGGCGTTTAGTCCGCTTGGCAAGGGCTTCCTGACGGGCAAAATAGATGAAAACACCAAGTTTGCCGCTGGTGATATCCGCAATATACTGCCGAGATACACCGAAGAAGCACGAATTGCCAATAAAGCCTTATTGGATTTGCTCCAGCAATTTGCTGAAAAGCGAAACGCTACGCCTGCACAAATTGCCTTGGCTTGGATACTTGCGCAAAAGCCTTGGATCGTGCCCATCCCCGGTACCACGAAACTGCACCGCTTGGCAGAAAACAACGGGGCTGCTGCCATCGAATTAAGCTCGGATGAACTATGCGATATTGAAGCAGCTGCATCCAAGATTAAAATCGAAGGGGAACGATATCCTGAAAATCTGGAAAAAAGGACTGGGTTGTAGGTCTTCTCTGTTAATTTTTCATTTTGACTCAGAAATAGGCTCTGCCACAACTGCCAAGGACTTGTTTTTCTGCAAAACATCAGGATAAGTTGCCTTGCCAATAGTCGCTCTGCTTGTTGTTGTGGATGCCACTGCCATAATCTCTGCTCCCAACACCGCTTCCAATTTGACTATACTTTTGAGCGTCAAGTTGTGCAACCCAGAAAGCCAACGGCTTACTTCGGACTCAGACTTGTCCAGTGCCTTAGCAAGGTCCTTTTGCGTCCAGCCTTTTTGTTGTAGAAGCTCGTTGACCCGAAAAGCAATGTCCAAGTTTTTTTGGATATAAATTCGAGTTTCTGGTTGAGTGCGGGCGCGGATACGCTCAATGATGCTGTTTTTCATAATTCAAGTTCGCTGAGCTTTGCAAAAGTATTCACTTATAAGGTAATTTTCAAAAGATTTTTTCTGTTTGGCTGCCGTTTCGAACGAATATTCCCCAAAACGAACAATACCCTTGGTGCACCGTATCCAAAGGTATTGCTCAAATGTCAAAAATCCAAGACCATAATCGCTATAATACTCCCAACTGGTGCCGTAAAGCGGAACTACACAGCAAAAACACTTTCCGCTTCCCCGACAACCGAAATCGTTCCTCCGCCACCCGCTGCGGCGGCGCGCTCTTGATTTTTTGGAAAAGGTGGGTGTAGTATTTGTAGGCAAGATACACGCCGAGTCGAGCGCCTTTGGGTAGCATTCTAATGCCTTCCAAGGCCGCGTCAAAATCCTGCTTGATGTCGGCCTCGATCTGCCATTTGTCTTCCTGTGTGAAGCGACCGAAATCTACCCCCGGGAAATAGACGCGACCGCGTTCTTCGTGGTCGCTTTTGATGTCGCGGAGGAAATTTATTTTCTGGAACGCCGCACCCAGCCGTCGGGCAGAGGCTTTTAGTTTTTGATATTCCACATCGTTGCCCTCACAAAAAACGCGCAAACACATCAGCCCCACCACTTCCGCCGAGCCGTAGATATACTCGTTATAGCCTTCGGGATTGTAGGTGGATTCGGTCAGATCCATCTCCATACTGTCAAGGAACGCCTCGATGAGATCGCGCTCAATGCCGTATTTCCGCACCACATGCTGGAACGAGTGCAGCACCGGGTTGAGGCTGATACCCTCCTCGATGGCACGCCAGGTGTCTTGCCTAAAGCGCTCAAAAAGATCTGCTTTTGGGTAATCGTGAAAAGTATCCACAATCTCATCAGCAAAACGGACGAAGCCGTAGATGCCATAGACGGGCCCTCGGAGCCGACGATCGAATAACCTGATTCCCAGGGAGAAGGAGGTGCTGTACCGCCGGGTGATGAGGCTGCTACAGTCGGAGCAGGTGCGGTGAAAAAGTTGGAGATGATTCATTGTAAAAGTTGGCAGTTTTTATTTGCGGTTTTCAGTAGCAGTAGGCAGTAGCGGTGGCGGGACTCACGCGGCTGCCTACTGCTACTGCCTACTGAAACTTTTTTTTACTTCATTCGCCACCACTTGCCCACTGATGATCGAAGGTGGCACCCCAGGCCCAGGCGTCGTCAATTGGCCTGTGTACCAGAGGTTTGAGAGTTGGCGGTTTTTCATTTTGGGTTTGAGAAAAGCCGTTTGCAAAAGGGTGTTGGCCAAGCCGTAGGCATTGCCCTTAAATGCGTGATAATCCTGTACAAAATCTGCATGAGCATACGAACGCTGATAGACGATGTGCGAGCGGATACTTTGGCCCGTGTGCCGTTCAAGACGTTCCATAACTACGTCGAAATACCGTTGACGGATTTCAGCCTGCCCAGCCGGAGACAGGGGGGTGTCCTCCAGCCCAGGTGCAACCGGGATAAGCAAAAACAGGTTTTCACAACCAGCTGGTGCCACACTAGGATCTGTGACCGACGGTGCACACGCATAAAAGAGTGGTTTTGTGGGCCATTTGGGTGTGGTGTAAATTTCCTCCGAGTGGAGTCTGAAATCTTCGTCGAAGAACAGATTATGGTGATGTAAACCAGTTATGCGTTTGTTTACGCCAACATACCACAACAGGCTGGAGGGCGCCATCACGCGATGGTTCCAGTAGTTTTTTGAATAATTGCGGTGTGCAGGATCAAGCAAATTGGTTTCGATGTGATGGTAGTCGGCACTGCCCACATACGCATCAGCAGCGTACCGTGTACCATCCGTTGTGAGCACTGAGATGGCCTTGTTCCTGACTGTTTCTATTTGCGCAACTTCTTGGTTTAGTTTGATTTCCACGCCCAATTCAAGGGCGAGGGCGGTCATAGCCTCCACAATTTTGAACATCCCTCCCATGGGATACCAAGTGCCCAATGCCATGTCGGCATAGTTCATCAGACTGTAAAGCGCGGGGGTGTTTTGAGGCGTAGCACCGAGAAACAGCACGGGAAATTCGAGCAGTTGGATCAACTTTTCGTTTTTGAAAAGTTGCCGGACGTGGCGCGACATGGGCGTGAACATCTGCAAGCGAAGGAGACTGGAAAGTACCCGCAGGTCTGCAAATTCCCAGATGCTGTGGCTGGGTTTGTGTACGAATTCGCCCATACCCACGCGGTATTTGTACTTGGCTTCTGTCAAAAATTTCCTAAGGTTCGCTGCGCTCCCCGGCTCAATTTGCTCGAACAGATTTTCTAATTCGGCCATTTTAGCGGGGATTTCTACCCGGTCGTTTTGCCCAAAAAAGACCTGATACGAAGGATCGAGTCGAACGAGATCGTAGTAATCGGAAACCTTTTTGCCAAAAATCGCAAAAAAAGAGTCAAACACATCGGGCATCCAATACCAGGATGGGCCCATGTCGAACACAAAGCCTTCGGCCTCGAATTGTCGCGCCCGACCACCAGGACAGTCGTTTTTCTCCAAAACAGTGACCTGAAAACCTTCAGCAGCCAGACAGCATGCTGCTGCCAAGCCCGAGAAACCAGAACCAATGACGACGACTTTTTTCAAAACGACCGGGATTCTTTTTCACTTTCCAATGGGAAATACAACGATGCAAACATCGCGGTTAAACGCAGGCGGTCCAAGTTTTGTTTAACTTTTGTACCAAAAAAGATTAAACAAAAAACATAGCGCACAAAAAACGCCTTATTGGAACTATTTTTGCAAGCATATAGAAAAGACATCCTATCCATGAATCGATTTGTACTATTCCTTCCGCTCTTTTTTGTCCAAGGGCTTTGGGCACAACAAATGTCCTGGATTACGCAATGCTCGGACAAAACTTTTTGCCTCACCCAGAATAGCTGTGCGCAAGGTCAGGTGTTCCTCGTGGAAAAGGCGGCGACCACCTGCGGCAGCCCGCTCATCAATTATTCCTACAAAATTGACGTGGGCAACGACAATGGGATAGACATCAATTCGTCGTACGACACCGTGTCGGGGCCATTTGCGAAGGGGACGCACAGGATAATCTGGAAAGCGACCGACAACTGCGGGAACGCCACGCAGTGCACCTATCTCTTTCAGGTAAAAGACTGTCAGCCGCCCAGCCTTTTGTGTATCAATGGCTTGACCCAAAATTTGGATCATCCCGGCTGTGAGCAAAGTTTTACGGCTTCACAGTTCATCCTTTCGATGTCCGATAATTGTACCCCCAACAACCAACTCCAATTAGGGATGCGAAAAGCGGGAGATGGGACTGGTTTCCCGACACAAACAAGCCTGACTTTTGGCTCCTGTGAAAGAGGGTTCAACAGCATTGAGGTGTGGGTGAAAGATGCCAATGGTCTCGCCAACGTTTGCAACAACTATGTTCTGGTTCAGGATGCCAATAACGAGTGCATCTGCAACGAAGACGCAGATGTTTATTTCAATGGTTGTGCGCGTACTTGGGCAAACCTGAAACTTTCCAATTTCAAACTCAAAACCCTGTTTGAGACACTTCCTGGAGCGGCTGTGCCATTGACCAAAAATTATACTCAAACCATTGAAGACTCGTGCTATGCGCTGCACCTTGACCATATTCCTTTCGGAGAGGATTACCAGGCAACTATACGGGCAGAACGAACCCTTGGGCCGCTGGTGGGGGTGACGACGTATGATTTGGTGCTTATATCCAAACACATCCTCGCCATAGAACCCTTCACAAGTGTGTACCAAATGGTGGCTGCGGACGTGAACGCGAGCGGTTCGGTAACGACTTTTGACATTCTGGAAACCCGTAAACTCATCTTGGGCCTCTACGACACCTTCCCAAAAGTGCCATCATGGCGGATTACGCGCCCGGTGGCAAATCCGTCCCAACTCGCCAATCTCGGCGCTCTAAAAGATACTTACCAGATTACGCTCACCAATCTTTTTGATGACGTAACCCTTCAAAATCTAAATTTTGTCGGAATCAAATACGGGGATGTGAACGGGTCGGCATCACTCACCAGCGAGCCAGGCGCTGACGACCGATACACCGCTCCGCCGTTGCTGCTTCAAGCTGACGACCAATGGCTGGAGGCAGGAGCGGAGGCTGTCGTTTCCTTTCATTTGGCCGAGTCCGCTACACTCGAAGGTTGGCAACTCGCGCTGGAGGCTGATCCTGCCAAACTGCAAATTTTGGGCGTTGAAGGGTTGCCCGCTGACCAATACATGCTGCGCGGCCCCGAATTACGCGCACTGTGGGCTCAGGGTATTGGGGAGTTTTTTAGCGAAGGAGAATCCATTTTTAAATTGAAAATCAAAGCCTTGCAAGCGACCAAAATATCGGATGGTCTGTTTTTAGATCCTGAAAACCTACACCCGGAAGCCTACAGATCCCGGAGTAACAGCCTGCCGGATCGCCACCCCTTGCTACTCCATTTTGGGCAAAACACGCATGATTCCGCTACGTTTTTTGCGCCGCGCCCCAATCCGTTTGCAAGCGAAACCTCTTTTGAAATATTGCTCGAAAATGCTGCGTCCGCTCATTTGGAAGTGTTCGACCTGAATGGGCGTCGAGTTTTTTCTGAAACCTACGACTTGGAAAAGGGTTTACAAACCCTCCGGCTTCCTGGAAATGTCTTGCCGGGCAAAGGCGTTTTTGCGTATCGGCTCAGCGTGGGCGAGGCCGTATCGAGAGGACGGCTGGTAAGGATTTGAGGGTAGTCTAGGATGTCTCACAGTTATGTTTTTTGACAGGATTTACAGGATAAGCAGGATTTTTAGAGGGGTTGTCGGCAAAGCCGATAATTCGGTGTCACACATCCTGTTTATCCTGTAAATCCTGTCAAAAAACATACTTCTAAGACATTTGTACCTTTGTGAGCACTCCTCCCTCCCATCGTCAATCAAAATCATGGCCTTCCGCTCCTTTCTCGTCCGCCCGTTTGCCAAATCCATTGCTCGCACGATAGACCGCTGGTCGGCACAAGCCGTTGATTGCCAAGAAAAAACGATGCACCAAATCTTGGCTCAGGCTTCTGACACGGCCTTTGGGCGCGATCACGGTTTTTCAAAAATAAAAAATTACGAGGATTTCAAACAAGCCGTCCCCATTCGCGATTATGAGGACTTGAAGCCCTATATAGAACGGGTGAAAAGCGGCGAACCTGACGTGCTCTGGCCTGGTCGCCCGGCCTATTTTGCCAAAACGAGCGGCACCACCTCGGGCGTAAAATACATCCCGATGAGCAAGGAGAGCACTCCCCTCCATTTTGGCACCGCGCGTAATGCTATGTTCAACTATTTTGCCCGCACGGGCAAAGGCCAATGGCTTGATGGAAAGATGATTTTCCTTTCTGGCAGCCCGGAATTGGAAACCGTGAACGGCATACCCACGGGTCGTTTGAGCGGCATTTCCAATCATCTCGTGTCATCGTGGCTTCGTACCAATCAAATGCCTTCTTGGAAAACCAATTGCATAGAAGATTGGGAAGAAAAACTCGACCGCATTGTTGACGAGACTATGAACGCCGATATGCGTTTGATTTCGGGTATTCCGCCTTGGGTGCAGATGTATTACGAACGGCTTTTGGAACGCACGGGCAAGCGCACGGTGCGAGAGATTTTTCCAAATTACTCCGTCTTCGTATGGGGCGGAGTGAACTTCGAGCCGTACCGCGCCAAACTCGAAGCATTGGTGGGCGGCACAATAGACTCGGTGGAGACTTACCCGGCTTCGGAGGGTTTCATTGCGTTTCAGGATACGTTCCCTGCAAGTGAGGGGGTGACCTCAAGTCACCCCCTCACCACAAATCCCGGGCTATTGCTAAATGTAAATGCCGGGATGTTTTTTGAGTTCGTGCCATCCGACGAGATTTTCAACAAAAACCCTACCCGGCTTTGGCTCCACGAGGTGGAAATCGGCGTGAACTACGCGCTTGTGCTCCACACCAACGCCGGGCTTTGGGGCTATAACCTTGGCGATACGGTACAGTTCGTGAGCAAAGACCCCTACCGCATTGTGGTGAGTGGGCGCGTGAAGCACTTTATTTCGGCTTTTGGCGAACATGTGATCGGCAAGGAGGTGGAGGAAAGTTTGTTGCCCGTTGCCAATGCAGCGGGAATCCGCATTGTTGAGTTCACTGTGGCCCCACAGGTGACTCCTGCTGAAGGCGGGCTGCCTTACCATGAGTGGTTCATTGAGTTTGATAATGCCCCAGCCGATCTTGAAAAATTTGCCCTCCAGGTGGACGCAGCCATGCGCCAGCAGAATATTTATTACGATGACCTCATCACAGGGAATATTCTCCGTACATTGAAAATCAGGCCATTACGTCGCGATGCATTCCGTGAATTTATGAAAAGCGAGGGCAAACTCGGCGGCCAAAACAAGGTGCCCAGGCTCGCGAACGACCGAAAAATTGCTAACTGGCTGGAGGGCTGGACGGCCCTTTGAAATCCCTCTCGTAAAAAGGTATGAAATCATACTCCCCCAAAACATTGCAGGTTCCGGGGAGTGCTGCACATTTGTGTCATCAATAGGCAGTTGTGGCAGCATATTTTTTAATAACATATTTTTTATAGCCACATCTGCCAATTGAAGTTTGCTCTCTTATACCTGTACTATCCTACTTGACTTTAGAAATCAAAGAAAACAATCTTTCAGTCTAACACCAGCGAGCCACTAAAACACCAAATCACACCGGGCGGCTTCACCTGCCGCCCGGTTTGTTGAAACAAAAGAAAATCACCCAAAGAGAATGAAAAACCAACCAAATTCCTGACCAAAACGAAGACCAACGCTATCAAACCAGATGGAGACAGACCCCAAAAGGCCAAATGAGAACAAATTGACGGCTGCTAGACCTCTGAACAAGCTCTGACATTTAATCCCCGTCAAAGATCCCGCTGTAAAGTTGAATCTATCTTTTGACCTTTTTCTATCCACTCTCTCCTATGAGTAACATTATCAAACTTGCGCCTTATGCCTATTTGGCAAAGCGCAATGGAAGCAACATGCATGACCTTCTACTATTGGTGCCGGTAGATACGTCAGGCGACACGGACCTAAGTAACGTAAGCGCTACAAAATCCGGCACCCGTGTAAGTATTAATTATGTCACCAACAGTAATTCGACCAACGTGCCTTACAGGTTTAAACATTTTGAGATTGACAGCGAAGGGCGTTATGTGGATATTGAGATAAAAGGCGACAACAATGCAGACCGTGCCATCCTTCTGGAATTTGGGGATGCGGATACTGAGCCTGCTACTGTTAGTAACCAAATACAGACTTGTGCGCCCTACCTTTTTTCGAAAATCGAAACGGTCGGGAATCTGAAATATATCCAACCAAGCTGCATTATATTGTTCGATGGAGGGCTTGGCGTACAAAGTGAAACGATTATCTTTGCATCTGACAGCTGTGTACCGACCATTTCACTCGGAAACAACAACGCAACGACCGACCCGACCATGTTTGTGATCAACCAAAACGTAAAGGCTATACTTACGCCCAACCAAGAATATACTTTTGAAGGTAATGTGGCGGGCAATTCTAGTTATAATAAACCGCCGCGTAAACACAAAACAAGATTAATTTGGGCATAATAGTTATGGAGATTTTAATTAGGTTATATCATTAAAACACATTTTACTCGTGCAAAGGGGCACATTTAGTGCCTTTTTGCATGAGTTTTATCAAGAACCACAGTTATGAAAACCATATATATATTTTTTATTCTTTTTTCCCCAATTATTGTTTTTGGGCAAACCCCGGCTAAATATTCAATAGTTGTTCAAGGTGAAAAATGGATCGCCGACAACCAACCGGACTCTACCCTTGCTCTCGCTCAGAACCTTCTTTCCCAAACCAATCTTGATCCATTCAAAAGAAGACAAGCTTTTTATTTGTTGGGGGAGGTTAACTCAGCACTTGGAAAGTCTGAAGAAGCCATTGACCTTCTACAAGAAAGTATTGTTTTATCACAAAAAAACCATGACGATCCCCTTTTAGTATGGTCTCTGATTGCCGCAAGTCGTGCAATGGGAGACAAAGAAAATCCGTCGTTGGATTCCGTCATGTTTTATCTGGAAGGAGCAAAGGTTTTGGAAGTTGCGATTCCGTGAGCCGACGGCTTCCGATCTGTAAGGGGTCACGAAGGTTCTGCGGCGCCACGGCTTTGCGCTCG
>JACMMM010000226.1 GCA_014379065.1 Saprospiraceae bacterium | reverse complement strand
CGATGACTGGCAAAACTTTGCGCTGCTTGTGCGGAGACTTGTGACGCTGCATGGCAAGGACGAGCGTCGCACATGGAGCTACAGCCCCGCCTACTTGGAGAAGGCGGCCTGCGGCTTTGTTGGTCTCACCGTGGGAGTCAGCCCAAACATCGGTTTTTTGAAACACACCGACCTCGAAACCGACAAGGGCATTCTCGTCAACGAGCACTTACAAACGAACCTGCCCAATGTATATGCCATTGGCGATTGCGCTGAACTCCGCCAAGTCCCTGCGGGTCGGCGCAGCATCGAAGCCATTTGGTACACGGGTCGCATGATGGGCGAAACGGCAGCGTACAATCTGGTTGCGGAGGATAATCGTCATTCGTCATTCGTCATTCGTCATTCGTACTCCCCCGGCATCTGGTTCAATTCCGCCAAATTTTTCGACATCGAATATCAAGTATATGGCGACATCCAAACTCAACTCCCTGATAATCAAGCAACCGCTTACTGGGAACATTCAGATGGCAAGAAAAGCATCCGTATAAATTTCGAGCGTGAATCTGGGAACGTGCTGGGTTTCAACCTCATGGGCGTTCGCTACCGGCATGAGGTCTGCGAAAAATGGATTCGAGAAAAGGCGCACATCGAAACGGTGCTTCAAAATCTCGGTCTGGCGAATTTTGACCCCGAATTTTCCAAGCAATATGAGGCTGAGTTGGTGGCCATTTACAACCGCCAAACAAACAAAAACTTGACCCTGAAACAAAAACGTGGTCTGTCGGCTGCATTGGAATTTTTGAAATAACCTCCCGCTTAACCCTGTTGTAACTTGGACATTGGACATTCCTTGTTGGATATTGGACATTAAAAATATGAAAAGCCTCTCCCTCGCCACCCCCAACCCGATGCTCACCACGCCCCTGCAAAAACTGGGTTTGGCGCTACTGGGTCTCTCCGTTCCATATATAATCTATGAGGGATTGCGATTCCATACGCTGGAGGCAACGCCCCAGACGCTTTGGGCTTTTTTCGCGGTCATCACCGGACTTTGGCTTTTTATGCGCGATGAACGGGCGGATTTCAGCAAAAATACCAACTCATTGGCGGTGTGGCTGCGCAGCCTTTCCGCCCGTGGGATATGGGGTTGGCTGCTGGGTATTGTGCTGACGGAGTTCTACGTATGTCTCTATTGGGCGCCCCAGTACATGGCTGGCCTGATTCAATTGTTTGATCCTTTCAGCCAGGTATTCCGCCATAAGCCAGCCGATCAGTGGTTTGTGTATGGCTCGTTTTATACCATTTTGGTGCTGGTAATGGGCGTTCGGTTTATTTTAAAATACCGCCACAGCCGCTATCAATTGGTGCGCACCGTTTCCGTGATGTTCTTTCAATTGGGCTTTTCCTTCCTGATCCCTGGACTGATGTTGCGTTTCCAGCAGCCCGAACTTTACTTTACTTATTTCTGGCCGCTCGCATACAACAACGCCACCCCCGACACCTGGAGCTGGCAATCTCAGACCTCCATTGGCACTTGGTTCTTCTTGTTTGGACTGGCGATGTTCTTTGTTGGCACCCCTATTTTGACCTATTTTTTTGGAAAAAGGTGGTACTGTTCCTGGGTGTGCGGCTGCGGTGGCTTGGCCGAAACGGCGGGCGATCCATTTCGACATTTATCAGATAAATCCTTGAAAGCCTGGAAGATAGAGCGCTGGATGATTTACTCGGTACTGGTATTTGTCGTAGCCATGACGGCATTGCTGTGGATCAATGTGATGACCGGTCGCGGCATATTTGGCAGCGCTTCGGAGGGTTTCTATAAAACTTATTCTTTTCTCATTGGGTCTGTGTTCAGCGGCGTTGTGGGCGTAGGTTTTTATCCCCTCATGGGTAGCCGCGTATGGTGCCGATTTGGATGTCCGATGGCCGCGTGGCTGGGCTTATGGCAAAAAAAAGCGTCGAAATTCCGCATCACCACCAATGGCGGGCAGTGCATCAGTTGCGGTAATTGCTCTACCCATTGCGAGATGGGCATTGACGTACGGGCCTACGCCCAAAAAGGGCAGGATGTGGTGCGGGGAAGTTGTGTGGGTTGCGGCATTTGTGCCACCGTGTGCCCGCGCGGGGTGCTTCGACTGGAAGGTTCGGACAGCGACATTGCGACACGGGCTTCGCAAAAGCGCACGGTGCATGTGAAATTGGAGGATGTGAAGATGTTGTCATAGTGTGTCTTTTTGCCACTAATTGCACCAATTTCCACGAATTTACCGCTCCTGTTATTCGTGAAAATTGGTGCAATTAGTGGCAAAAAACTCTGGGTCTACCAATTGGGGCAAATCTTATACATTAGCGACCTAAAACTCTATCCAATGGTCTTAAATATCTTTGTCATCCTCATCATCGCCACCATCCTTGCCGCTGGGCTTTTGGGTGGTATAGCCAATTATTATATGGAGCAAGCCAACGGGGCAGGCTTCAAAAAATCTGTCCTTTTGGGCCTCACCGCTTCCGCTACGGTGCCGCTCTTGTTGAACACCATGTCGAGCAGCCTGACGGAGAAATGTTTGAATGGCGAGCCATCCGCTTATTTCATTTTCTTTGGTTTTTGTACCGTAGCGGCCATTTTTTCTTCTAAATTTCTCCAAACCTTGGGGGATAAACTGCTCCAGGATTTGAAGGAGGTAAAACAAAAACAAGAAGAACTTGCCGAAACAACCGACGTATTGGTAGCACAAAATTCCGACCCTGCTGAAATGCCCCCTGTTTCGCCCCCTGGAGCCAGTGACGGCAAGGAATTTGAATCCTTTAAGATTGGCGACGCTACCAAATCGCCTAATGTGGTTGCTCCCAATGATGAACAAAAAGTACTTGCTGCGTTTCAATCGTCCAAGTTCCCCTTCCGTACGGTGGAGGGCATTGCCAAAGACGCTGGCATGGATATTTCCACAGCTCAGTCGAAACTGCTCGAAATGGAAATCCAAGGCAAGGTCAAAAAGACCAAACGTATCCGCGACGGCATCCAGGTCTGGTCTTTGCGTTAAGGCAATCTTTTGTGCCGACTTTTTTTAAAGTCCCTTGGAAATTTGCAGTTCGATTTTCTACCTTTGCGGGCATTTTTGAAAGAAGTATCACTTTTTAGCGCACAACACAATGGAAATCATTGAATTGCAGGGTCACCGGAAAGAAAATTCCGGCAAAGTAGAGGCAACGAAAATCCGTCGCACCGGTCAGGTTCCGGCGGTGATGTATAAAAGCGGTGGTGGCGAGTCCACTCAATTCGCTTTGGAGGCAACTGCCGTCCGCCCACTTGTTTTCACGCCTAAGTTCAGAATCGCTCAAATCAGCCTCAATGGTGCTACCTACAAGTGCATCGTGAAGGACATTCAGTTCCACCCCGTCTCGGAGGAGGTGCTGCATGTTGATTTCCTTGAGCTGGTGCCGGGCATCAAGTTCAAAGCATCTGTTCCATTGCGCTTTGCGGGTACTGCCCCAGGCGTGAAGGAAGGCGGCAAGTTTATCCCACGTATGCGCACCGTGAACATACTTACCACCCCCGAAAAAGCGGTGGATGAGGTTCATGCTGACATCACGGCCATGCAATTGGGCGATACCATCCGTATAAAAGACATTACAGTCCTTGATGGTGTGGAAATCACCAATCCTCCCGCAGTGCCCATTGCTTCCATCGAAGTCCCACGCGCACTGAAAGCAAAGTAATTGGTTTTTAAAAAATTAGAACAGTTCAACGTTCGCCGGACGGGCGGCTCGAATTTCGGGCCGCCCGTTCTTTTTTCCAACAGCCTCTTACATTTGCGCCAAAAAATCCAGCGCCATGCTCAGCTTTACCTGCATTTCTTTCGACGAACTTTCCCCGCACACGCTCTACGAAATCCTTGCGCTGCGGCAGGAGGTTTTTGTAGTGGAACAAAATTGCGCGTATCAAGACTGCGATGGCAAAGACCTGCAAAGCTGGCACCTTATGGGGCGCGATGCATCAGGGAAACTAATCTGTTACACGCGGCTTTTGCCCGAAGGTCTGGCCTACTCAAGCTATGCGTCTATTGGCAGGGTCGTGAGCGCGCCTTCGGCACGTGGAACGGGCGCCGGCAGGGTTGTGGTGGAAAAAAGCATCCAAATGTGCCGACAACTTTTTGGAAATCAAGCCATTAAGATTGGCGCACAGACTTATCTCCTAAAATTTTATGAAGGTTTCGGCTTCCGATCTACGGGCGAGGAGTATTTGGAAGACGGTATTCCGCACACGAAGATGGTCTTGGACTGATCTGAACCTTGGGAAAAGTCAGGTAAAGCCATTGTTGGCTGAGCGTGCAGATGGCCAACATAGGAGCATTCTCGATGTTTCGTTTGGGCGTTGAGCCGATTAGGATCAAGCAGTTTTACAAATCTATACGCTCAAAATGAAAAAGGCAGTCTTCATCTCCCTGGCCATATTTGCTACAGGCCTTATTTGGTTCACCTGCTCCTATTGCCGCTCGATCAAACGAAACACAGATTCACGCCCCGTTACCCATGAAATCTGGGATGGTCTCGTAAAAAAACATGTCGGGACCGATGGCTTTGTCAACTACAAGGGTTTCATCCAGGACAGCATGGAATTCAATCGTTATCTCCAGCTGCTCGAAACCTCACATCCCAGCGACAAAGGTTGGACCCGTGAGGAACAAATGGCGTATTGGATCAATGCTTACAATGCCTTTACGGTGCAACTTATCTTGCGCAACTATCCCGTATCAAGCATCAAAGACATCAAACGCGGCATCGCATTTGTCAATTCGGTTTGGGACATCAAATTCATCAAGATTCAGGGATACACCTACGATTTAAACAATATTGAGCACAACATTTTGCGCCCAGTGTTCAAAGATGCCCGCGTACACGCCGCCATTAATTGCGCTTCCTATTCTTGCCCGAAGTTGCTCAATGAAGCCTATACTGCAGAGCACCTTGAAAGTCAATTGGACAAAAGCATGCGTAATTTTGTAAACGACCCGCTCCGCAATCAAATCACAGCGGAAAAAGCCCGGATTTCAGAGGTTTTCAAATGGTTCAAGGGTGATTTTGAACGCGATGCTGGTTCGGTACGGGAATTTCTCAATCGTTACTCCAAGGTAAAATTGACGGAGCAAACCGATATTTCGCACCTGGATTATCAGTGGTCTTTGAATGAGGCGGAATAAAAACACCTAAAAGTAACATGGATCATCCCAAAATTCGGGATGATCCATGTTATCTCTTTTAATTACCTCCGCAAGCGAATCGAATAAGAATCGCCATTGGCCAAGGTAAGAATACCAAAACGGTCGCAAGTACCGTCGCCGAAATCCAGTGAACGTGTGCGAGCACCCACGGTGAATTCAATCACGCCCGAAGAAATCCAGCGGCATCCAGCGCGTTT